>NZ_KV799980.1:0-46501 GCF_001810105.1 Neisseria sp. HMSC068C04 | reverse complement strand
AAGGCAGACGCTCTACCAACTGAGCTAATCACCCATGCGCAAAATTGCGAAGACGCTATTAAACCAAAAAATCCTGATGCGCGCAAGATTTATTTGCCGATAATTAGATATCTCCCTGCAAGCACCAGTTTTCAAAGGAAATAATTTCTTCCTGCTTGCCTGCGACAACCAAAATGTCACCGGCTTCCAGAACAAAATCAGGGTCAAGGTCTTGGATTTTTCCGGTATTGCGGCGGATAAACAATAGTTTCAGATAATGCGCTGCCAATGGCAATTCACGGATGGTTTTACCGATGGCGTGCGCTTCGCCTTGCAATGGGAAGGCATGGCGGCAGACGGCCTTGCTGTCCTCGTCGGAGAAGCTGTCATCATCACTGCCGACAAACAAGTCTTGCAAAGATGCATAGCGGCTGTGACGGATGTGGGTTATGGTTTGATAAACATGGTTGTAGGAGAGACCGTGGCCCAACATGGCATAGCTTGCCAGCACCAAGCTGGTTTCTTTGGTATCGGAGACGGTTTCTTCCGCACCCATTTCGGTAAAGGTTTTGACGTAATCGTCATTGGTGGCGCGAACATAAACCGGCATGCTCGGATGCATGGACATGATGTTGCCGAGAACATGTTGGGTCTCGTGCATATTGTTCAGCGTGATGACCACCATTTTGGCGCGTCCCAAGCCGGCGGCTTCCAAGACTTCACGGCGTTTGGCATCGCCAAAGGAAACCGGTTCGCCTGCGTTGCGTGCCACTTGTACGCGGGCAATATCCAAGTCAAGGGCAAAGTAGGGGATGCCTTCTTGCGCCAATACACGGGCAACCGATTGACCGCCGCGTCCGAAACCGATAATCAGGACGTGTTCTGATTTGCTCATGGTTTCCACCAGCATGGAGTGCAAGTCCAAGGCTTTCATGTCCCAGTCGGATTTAACGAAGCGGCTGACGATGGCATCGCTGCTGCCCAAAATGAATGGTGCAGCAATCATGGAGAGCAAGACGGCTGCAGTGGCTGCTTGTTCCAATTCGGGCGAAACCATATTGATTTTGCTGGAAATGGCCAGCATCACAAAGCCGAACTCGCCGCCTTGCGCCAAATAAAGCGCACTTTTGAGGCTGTCGCCCACAGGGTTTTTCATGCGCAAAGCGATGATGAAGACGACCAGTGCTTTCAAGACCAACAGGATTGCCAATAAAATCAGGATTTGCTGCCAGTTGCCGATCAGCGCCTGAATATCCAGCTTCATACCGACGGTAATGAAGAAGAAGCCCAGCAGGATATCGCGGAATGGACGGATGTCGTCTTCCACCTGAATGCGGTATTCGGTTTCGGAAAGCAACATACCGGCGACGAATGCGCCCAATGCCATAGACAGGCCTTCAAGCTCTGTCAGATAGGCCACACCCAAAGTAACCAGCAAAACGTTGATCATGAAGAGTTCGGACGATTTGCGTTTGGCAACCAGTCTGAACCAGCGCGACATCACACGGCTGCCGACAACAAACAAAATGCCCAAGGTCAGCAACATTTTCAAACCGGCCAAGCCTAGCTCTACCCACAAGTTGCCTTCGCTGCCGCCAGCCAGTGCCGGAATCAGAATCATCAGCGGTACAACGGCAATATCTTGCATCAGCAAAACGCCCATGGCCATTTGACCATGCGGCTGACCCAGCTCGGTTTTCTCCGACAGAATGCGGCTGACGATGGCGGTGGACGACATGGTCAGTGCGCCCGCAGTGGCAAACGCCCAGTTAAATGGTGTGCCCATTGCCATCAAAATGCCCATAATCGAGAGCATGGTAATGATGACTTGCAAACCGCCCAAGCCGAATACGAGGCGGCGCATGGCTTTGAGTTTGGGCAGGGAGAATTCGAGACCGATGCTGAACATCAAGAATACAATGCCGATTTCGCCCAAATAGTCGGTAGCGTGGCTTTGCGGAATCAGTTTGAACATACCCGGACCGGCAATAAAACCGACCAAAAGATAACCGAGCATGGAAGGAATGTTGAACTTGCGACAGTAGATAACCGTAATGACGGAAACCAACAGGACAATGACAATGGGACCGAGGGAGAATTCGTGCATAGAGTGGGCGGCCTTTCGTTAAAAGTAGCTATTGTTATATAGGCCGTCTGAAACACGTCGAAAACCGACAGCAAACCCAAATAAAAACGCACAGAATGAACTTCATTTCTGCGATTTGATTTCCCGTATCATGCTTATTTGGACTTACTGTTTCGAGCGTTATCTAACGGATTATTAAGATTATATCAAGATAGAATGTAAAGTAGTGTTTTGATTGAAAAAAAGGGCCGTCTGAAATATTCAGACGGCCTTTAAATAAACAAACGGTTTAAGGCATCAACATGCCGCCGTTGACATGAAGTGTCTGACCGGTAATGTATTTTGCCTGATCAGAAGCCAAGAACAAGACTGCATCGGCAATATCTTGTGCTTCACCGAATTTGCCCAAAGAAGTTTGCGCTTCAAAGGTTTTGCGGGTTTCTTTCGGCAGGGCGCGGGTCATATCGGTGTCGATAAAGCCGGGGGCAACGCAGTTGACGGTAATGCCGCGGCTACCGACTTCACGCGCCATAGATTTGGAGAAGCCGATTAAGCCTGCTTTTGCCGCCGCATAGTTGGTTTGGCCGGCATTGCCCATCACGCCGACAACAGAAGTGATGTTGATGATGCGGCCGGCACGCTGTTTCATCATGCCGCGCAATACGGCTTTGGAGGCGCGGAACACAGATTTGAGGTTGACCTGCATGATGTCGTCCCATTCTTCCTCTTTCATGCGCATCAGGAGGTTGTCGCGGGTAATGCCGGCGTTATTGACCAGAATATCCAGTTTGCCGAATTCTTTCTCGATGTCGGCAATCAGGTTTTCGATGGTTTCAGGTTCGGCAGAATTCAATGCACGGCCTTCGCCGCCCCATTGTGCCAAGCGTTCGCCGATTGCAGCCGCACCGCTTTCACTGGTGGCTGTGCCGATAACTTTTGCACCAGCCGCAGCCAAAGTATCGGCAATCGCCGCACCAATACCGCGTGATGCGCCGGTTACCAAAGCGATTTTGCCGCTCAAATCTTGTGTACTCATGTTTTATTCCTTAATTGCGATTGGGAAAAATGGTTTCAGACGGCCTTATTTACCTAGGGAGGGTGCTTGATACCGTCGTTTGTTGATTCTTCGTAATAAATATTCTTTGTAGTATGCCCATGCTTGCTTTTTTTGTCCTTGTTTCCAAAGTCGTTTGGCTGCTTGTCTAAATTTCCTTTTAGGATTTGGAAAGGGCAACCAAGTTGATAGAGGTTGTTCTAGATATCCGTTATTCCATGGGGAATTCTTAAAATATTGATCATATGCAGGGTGGAAGCCTAATTGATGCCACGGTTTGATATGACCAACAAAATGGACTAAGCGGATATTGTTGGGATTGTCGATTAATTCACTGTATTTTTGATGCCAATGTATCCAGTTAAAGTTTTCTGAAAGCCAGTGCACATGACCTATACAGGCTAAATTCAAAATATCTTGGTCCGGACAGGAGAGTTTAAAATTCTGTTTTTCTACGGCTTGCATTTTTTCAGACAAAATTTTATCTATTGCCATATCATTCCATTTGTCAATATTGAATAGAATGACCCCAGAGTTGAAATAAGGCTCAGTATCTGTAAAACCAAATTGATTGAGTTGTTTTATATATGCTCTGTATAAGATTACATCAGGTACGGCAGCAATCAAAGAATTTGAAATGTCGATTTCAAATAAATCATCAATGTTGCCCAAGCACAGTACATCAGTATCTAAATAAAGCGCAGTATGAGCAATACCTTTTAATAAGCAAGGAATACTCATACGGTAATACATAGCGATAGTAAAATAATGGGTAGTCTGCAGGGTAGAAAAGTATTCTGTATTTAAATGGTAAACGCTTATTGCGTAGTTTTGATTTGATGTTTCAATTTGATCGAAAATATTAAAATCATAACCTTCTGAACCACTAACTAACAAATGAAAATGTATTGGACTGGTATTGTTTTGCAGCACAGAAAGTAGCGCAGTGCCGATGTGTTTGATATAGTTTTGATCGGCTGCATAAACAATATGTTTCGGCTGTTCAATAAATTCTCGTTTGCGGATATGAACAGTTTCTAATACTAATTTTTCTCTATCAAACATTTAAATTCTCCACAACTTCTCTATTGATTTCAGGTAATCTGATAGGGATATTCGGTTCAATATCAAATGCGCAGCTGATCCAGTTGCTGAAGCTGTATTTGTGCTTCAGGCCGGGGGCAAGCGGTACATACGGCAAGGTCAGGAAGGCTTTGAGTTCGTCAAGGTTGCTTCCATTCCAGTAGAACATATTGTTCGGGTGATAAAAATCGTAATGTACGATGGTCGGATTGGTCGTAATCAGTTTTTTGTCCAAACCAATCGCTTCGAAAATCCGCAAAGAGAGGCCGTAGTGCTTGCGGTTGAGGAAATCTACCAATACGGAGGATTTGGCTGCTTCTTCTAAGTTTTGACGATAGGAGAGGGCGTTTTCAAATGAGAAGAACTCGACCTCGGGAATGCCCAAAGCCGCTTTTTCTTCTTCAATTTTCTTACTGGCCAAGCGGAAATCTATTTCTAAACCGATTGAACGTGCAGCTTCGCAAAATGCACGGATGTCATTGTTGCGGTCGGCAGCGTACGAGCCGATAAACAAGATTTTGTTTTGCGGGTTTTCAGACGGCCTGAAGCTGTCAAAGTAGAAGCTGGTGGTTGGAAAGAGTTTTTCGGCGTATTCGGGGTGTTTGCCTTGGTCAAACGGATCGAAAAAGTAAAATTTGTCGAAAAATTCGATGTTGTCGAAGTCTTCTTTTAAGAAGGTCAGGGCTTCCCAGTTGTAGTACACCATCAATTTTGAATGCGCTCTGAGCTTGGCGATGAAGTCTTTCGGGTAGGCGCCCAGCCAAATCATGAAGCAATAATCCGCTTGTTCGGGATGTTCGCTTAACAGGGTATTGAGGCGTTCTTCTACGGCGCGGAACATGGTCCGTTTTTTGAAGTCTTTTTGTCCAAGAATATTTCGATACCAAATTTTTTTCAGCCGTTGAAATACATTTTTGTATTTGAACTCTTTTTCTTCATAGGTCAGGGACAGCACTTCAAATCCGCATTTCTCCAAGTTCTCAATAATGAGTTCGTGGATCTTGAAGAGCTCCGGCATGGCGAGAATGACTTTTTTCTTACTCATAATGTATTCAATATAATATTTTGTCAGGCAGGTATATTTGCCATAGGCAATAAGGTTAATCAATGCCGAGCAGGCGGTTTAGCCATTGTGTAAACGAATAATAGGCTTTGATTTCAGGGGCAGGTTGCTGATACGGACCTGCCAAAAATTCAGGCAATGCGTCTAAATTACCACCGTCCCATACGAACACGCGGTCCGGGTGGTATAGGTCGGTTTCCAAGATATGTTTGTTGGTGGTAATCAGTTTTTTATCGAAACGCAACGCATCGAAGATACGGAATGATAAGCCGTAATGTTCGAATTGTGCAAAATCGACGACCGCACCGCAACTTTGCACTTGGCTGAGGTTTTCTTCAAAGCTGAGAATGCTGCTGCGGTCGAGATAGCGGATGCCGTTGTGTCCAAAAGCTTTTTCAGCCCTGTCGTCTTTGCAGTAGATATGAAAATCCAAGGGCAGGTTGAGGCGTTCGGTTTCTTGGATAAAGCGTTTGGTTTGCTCTTCGCGTCGGAGTTCGTAGCCGCCTAAAAAGTAGAGTTTGTTGGTGGGTGCATATTCTGCCACAGGAAAGTCAAAGTAAAAATTGGTGGTGGCTTTGAAATGGCATTGTGGATATTTTTGAATATCATCGGGGTCGAAAACCCAGCATTGGTCAAAATAATCCAAATATTCAATAATGTCTGGGAAACGACCTACGCCATCCCATTGATAATTCACGCAAACATTGCTGTGTTCGCGGATGGTGGCGATAATTTCTTTGGGGTAAATATTGGCGCGGATACAGAGCGCATAATCGGCTTTTTTGCCGTTTAGCAAGGCCAATTTTTGCTGAATGTCGTCGAGGTGACGGCTGTATTTGAGGTATTTTTTATAGTTGCCGTTTTTGGTGATGTGTTTGTGGTAGAGGTTTTTGAGTCTGCTGCCTAAGTTCGGATAATAGGAATCTCGGTCGTCATAGCAAAGATTAATGACATCAAAACCAAGAAAACGCAGATTTTTTTCGATACATTGATCCAGTCCGTATATGTAGGGAACGGCAAGAATAATGGTTTTTTTCATAATGTATTCGGATTGGAGTGGACTGATTTTTCAGACGGCCTTGCCTGACAGGATAGGCCGTCTGAAAACGTTTTAGTGGGCTTCGATAAATGCAGCTACTTGGTCGGCATTGGTCAATGCGCTGCACGCGGCTTCTTTGTTGATGCGTTTGGCGAGGCCAGCGAGGACTTTGCCGGGGCCGCATTCGGCGGATTCGGTGATGCCTTCGGAAACAAGCGCGTTGACGGTTTCTGTCCAGCGCACTGGGCTGTACAGTTGGCGTACCAAGGCATCTTTGATTTTGTCGGTATCATCGTAAGAGGCAACGTCGGCGTTATGAATGACACGGATTTGCGGTTGTTTGATGGTGATGTCTTTCAATGCTTCGGCAAGTTTTTCCGCTGCAGGCTTCATGAGACTGCAATGTGAAGGAACGGAAACGGGCAGTGGCAGGGCGCGTTTGGCTCCGGCTTCTTTGGCGGTAGCCATGGCGCGTTCGACTGCGGCGGTATTGCCGGCAATCACGACTTGGCCTGGGGAGTTGAAGTTGACGGCTTCAACGACTTCGCCTTGTGCAGCTTCGGTACAAATGGCTTTTACTTGTTCATCTTCCAAACCCAAAATAGCGGCCATTGCGCCTACGCCTTGCGGTACGGCAGATTGCATGAGTTCGGCACGCAGGCGGACCAGTTTGACCGCGTCTGCGAAATCCAATGCGCCGGCAGCGACGAGGGCGGTGTATTCGCCGAGGCTGTGGCCTGCAACGACGGAAGGGATTTTACCGCCGGCTTCCAAGTAGGCGCGGTAGGTGGCAATGCCGGCAGCCAGCATGATGGGCTGGGTGTTGACGGTTTGTCCGATTAATTCGGCATCTTCGCCGTTAATCATTGCCCACAGGTCTTGACCCAATACGGCGGAAGCTTCGTCAAATGTGGCTTTAACGATGGCTTGTTCGGCAAAGCCGTTCATCATGCCTAGGCTTTGTGAGCCTTGTCCGGGGAAGAAGAATGCGAAAGACATGGTAATTCCTTATTGGTTTGAATGTTTGAGGGTGTCTGCCAGCAGAAGGAGGGTGGCAACAGTATTGGTTGCGGCGGTCAGCCGGAAGGTGCGGACAAATCCGGGTTTGCTGGTTTTGTGCCTGAATGCGAGGCTGCCGCAATAACCGCCCGGCCAGCCGCCAAGCAGGTTGAGCAGGTGAAATTTTGCTTCGGGTATGCGTCTGCCGTGGTTACGTGCGCGCTGTTTGTCTAGGTAGTAAAGCAGGAAAACGTATGTACTCAGTGCGAGATAGGCGATTGCCAGTTTGGGCAATATTGCAGCTGTTATGCTGAAAAACAGGCTGCTGATGCAGAGTGCAAACGTTAGGGATTTCATGGGTTTGAGCAGAATAGGCCGTCTGAAAGGGGTGTTCAGACGGCCTAACCATTAGTATTTCACCAAAACCGCACCCCAGGCAAAACCGCCGCCGATGCCTTCGAGCAAGAGGTTTTGTCCGCGTTTGATTTGGCCGTTTTTAATGCCGACATCCAGTGCCAACGGAATGGAGGCTGCGGAAGTGTTGCCGTGGTCTTGGACGGTCAAGATCACTTTGTCCATGCTCAAACCCAAGTGTTTGGCGGTAGAGTCGATAATGCGCTTGTTGGCTTGGTGCGGCACAATCCAATCGATTTGGTCGGCGGTGTAACCGGCTTCTTCGATAACGTCATCTGCAATTTTTGCCAGCATTTTGACGGCAAATTTGAATACGCCGGGGCCGTCCATGCTGATGTAGGGCGAGCCGCAAACCTGGCCGTTGGCGATTTGTCCGGGGACGTTTAAAAGGTTGAGATAGTTGCCGTCGGCTTTGAGTTTGCTGTGGATGATGCCCGGTTCGTCAGATGCGCTTAAGACAACCGCGCCTGCGCCGTCACCAAAGAGGACGCAGGTGGTGCGGTCGTTCCAATCGACGATGCGGCTGAAGGTTTCCGCGCCGATAACCAAAGCGTTTTTCGCCATGCCGCTTTTGATGTATGCATTGGCAGTGGTCATGGCATACATAAAACCGGCGCACACGGCTTGGACGTCAAAGGCAGGGCAGCCGTTGGTTATGCCTAATTTTTGCTGAACGATGGTTGCCGTAGAAGGGAATTGCATATCGGGAGTGGCTGTGGCGACGATAATCAGGTCGATATCGTCAGCCTGTAAATTGGCATCTACCAAGGCACGGCGTGCTGACTCGGCGGCCAAATCGCTGGTTTTTTCGCTATCGTCTGCAATATGGCGAAATTTGATACCTGTACGCGTGGTAATCCACTCGTCGGAAGTGTCCACTTTTTTGGCAAGGTCGTCATTGCTGACGCGGTTGGCAGGAAGGTAGCTGCCTGTACCGGAAATTTTGGCATATTGCATGAGAACGGCCTTTTTAGAGAGTTGATTCAGATAGTCGGGTATTGTAAGCGAAAATGGGAAAATTCCCAATATTAAGAATGAAGCCGGTAATCAAAGATAAAAACAGGCCGTCTGAACATTTTGAAGTTTCAGACGGCCTGTGTATATCAGCCTTAAGCTTCCGTTGCTGGAGTAGCGGTTTCTTCCAGTTCGGCTGCTGCTTTGGCGGCTTCCAAAGCGACCAACTGGGTGGCTACGCCTTGTTCGATTTGGGCGAGACCGGCAGATTTGGCTTCGTGATAAGCTTCTTCCAAAGCATAACGGAAGCCGACTTCGTCGGTTCCGCCGTGGCTCTTAATCACGATACCGCGTAAGCCAAGCAGGATGGCGCCGTTAAATTTACGCGGATCCAGTTTGCCTTTCAAACCTTTGAGCGCGGGCAGGGCGGCAATGGCGGCAAGTTTGTTGAACAGGGTGCTTTGGAATTCTCGGCGGATGGCGCCGCTCATGAATTTAACCGCGCCTTCGATGGTTTTGAGCATAACGTTGCCGACAAATCCGTCTGCGACAACGACATCGGCTTCGCCATACAAAACGCTGTTGCTTTCGATATTGCCGATAAAGTTGAGTTTGCTGCTGCTCAACAGTTTAAAGGTTTGTTTGACGGCATCCGTACCTTTAATGTCTTCTGTACCAACGTTCAAAAGGGCGACACGCGGGCTGCCTTTTTCAGGGTGTAACGCGTGTACCAGCTCGCTGCCGATGATGGCAAATTGAACCAGTTGTTCGGGTGTGCAATCGACATTTGCACCCAAATCCAAAGCCAGGGTAACGTGTTCGCTGTCGGAAGGCAGGAATTTGGCGATGGCAGGACGCTCAATGCCGGGAATGGTTTTGAGGACGAATCGGGCGGTCGCCATCAGTGCGCCGGTATTGCCTGCCGATACGGCGGCTTGCGCGTTGCCTTCTTTGACTTGGTTGATGGCGATGCGCATGGAGGATTCTTTTTTGTTTTTCAGCGCGGATTGCGGCGCTTCATCCATTTCGACGACTTGCGCTGCATGGCAGACGGTAATGCGGTCCATAGGCGCGCCTGCCGAGCTTAATGCTTGGCGGACTGCTGCTTCATCTCCGACCATAATCAGGTGTACGTCGGATTGCTGTTTCAGGAAATCCACTGCACCGGGGACGGTCATCGCAAGGCCTGCATCTCCGCCCATGGCATCTACGGCCAGTGTAATCATGTTGTTCTCCGGTTTGTGTGTTTCAGACGGCCTCAAACAATCGGACAAGCACACTCATCTGATTTTCAGGAAATTGAATTGAAAATCAGATGAAAAGGCTTGTTGCGACGGTCGTGCCAGATTTATTGGTTTTGCGCGGCCAATTTGTTGTGTTCGTCAATGTCCAGCGCGTCCCAAGGATAGTTGATCCACCAGTCTTCAACGGTGATGCCGCTGAAATAAGGGATACCTTCAGGAATTTTGCCGACTTTGGCTTTGATTTTTTCATGCAATACTGCCACGCCGACAGTGCCGAAATCTTCTTTCAACAATTCGTTCAGGCAGAATTCCATGGTAACGCGGCTGTCGTCCACTTCGTCAACGACCAGTACGTTTTTGCCTTTCAGGGCATCTGGAACGGGATCAAGCCATTGGACTTTTTTCACTTCCTCGGTAACTTGGCCTTCGTTATCACTGTCGTAGTAGGCTGTGGTGACGGCGTAAATCGGAATTTCCAAGAAGCAGCGCAACATGCGGGCAGGGATAAAACCGCCGCCGCCAATGGCAATCATGGCATCGTATTTGGTGCCGGAGTTTTGGATTTTTTCCGCCAATCCTTTGATTACGCGGTGGATATCGTCGTAGGTGTACCAGATTTTACGTTTCATGGTGTGCTTCCGAAGAGGAAAATACAGGGTGCAATGCAAAAAAGCCAGTCATTGCATGGCAATATTCTGGCTTTTTCAGTCAGACGAACGGATTATTCGCCTTTAGCTTTTACCACTTTACGGCCACGGTACATACCGTTTGGAGAAATGTGGTGTGGACGATGTACTTCGCCGGTTGTGCTGTCAACAGACAGAGAAGGCGCAGTCAGAGCGTCGTGTGAACGGTGCATACCGCGTTTAGAAGGGGATTTTTTGTTTTGTTGAACGGCCATTTCAAGCTCCTAGATAAATAAACTGTGTCCTAATTAACTGCTTTTCAAACCTGCTAAAACAGCGAAGGGGTTTGGTTTGTCCCGATTGACTTCGTCCAGTGTTCCATTGTTGCCGCAGTCTTCGTGTCGAGGGGAGAAAGGGAGCGACATCAGGATTTGGTCTTCAACCAGAGTCCGCACGTCAAGCTCTTTTTCGAGCAGCATGCCTTCCAATTCTTCATCGGCAAGCATGGCTTCGTCCAAACTCTCTTCATCGGCAAACAGGACGATACGGCTGGTTTCATCGAGCAGAAACGGCATGGGCGTAATGCAACGCTGGCAAATCAGGGGCATGTCGGCTTTGACGTTTAAATCGAGAAACAGACGTTGCAGCCGGTCGCGACCGCCTTGCAGCGTAAACGACACGCGTGTCTGTTTGTCGGCCGGATAATCGTGCGAACTGACTCGTTCATCCAATTCTTCGAGCAGGAAGCTGCCTTGCAGATTCTGCCCTTCGGCGGCGAAAACTTCTGGGTCAATCAAATTAGGGTATGACATAAACGGAGTATGATATAATTTCGGCAGTCTAACGTCAATGTTTTTAAGTAAAAATATGGAAGTAAAACTGCCTTTGGTTTTAGGGTCGAGTTCGGTTTTCCGCTGCGGACAGCTTCGCCGTTTGGGTATCGATTTTCAGACGGCATCGCCTGATTTTGACGAAACGCCTATTGCGGGCGAGCATGCGAGCGAAACGGCGCTGCGTTTGGCGGAAGGCAAAGCCCGTTCATTGGCGGCAACTTTCCCTGCCGCGCTGATTATCGGTGCAGACCAAGTCGCATGGTGCGAAGGACGGCAGTTGGGCAAGCCGATGAACGTCGCAAATGCACAACAGATGCTGGCGGACTTGAGCGGGAAACGGATTGGATTTTACAGTGCAATCGTGCTTTTGAATACTGCTACGGGCAAGGTTCAGCATCATGTCGATCATACGGTGGTTGCCATGCGCCAGTTGACGCAGGAACAAATCAGCCGATATTTGGAACGCGAGCCGGATGCGGTTTATTGTGCCGGTGCGGCGAAGAGCGAGGGTTTGGGCGCCGCTTTGTTGGAGCGGATTGAAAGTACGGACCCGAATGCTTTGATCGGTCTTCCGATTTTCCGTCTGATTGATTTTTTGAAAAACGAAGGTGTGGAAGTTTTATAGTTTGAGGCCGTCTGAATGTGTTCAGACGGCCTGAGATTTTTTGGAGTTGCAAGAATGAAACCGATTTTGTATTTGATTCCCACCCCTTTGGGTGCGCCTGATACGCCATGCCTGTTGCCGCATGAACAACAGGCGATTGTCGGGCTGACGGATTTTGTTGTGGAAGCGGAAAAAACAGCGCGCGCGCATTTGAAGCATTTGGGCGTGACTACGCCTATCCGCGAGCTGAATCTGCAAACGTTGAATGAACACACGGATTTGAAGACTTTGCCGGAACTGCTGAAACCTTTGCAAGAGGGGCGCAGTCTGGGTATTGTCAGCGAGGCGGGCTGTCCGGCTGTTGCCGATCCGGGTGCGAATTTGGTGGCATTGGCGCATAAACACGGGTTTGAAGTACGGCCTTTGGTTGGGCCGTCCAGCTTGTTGCTGGCGCTGATGGCTTCGGGTGCGAATGGGCAAAACTTTGCATTTAAGGGTTATCTGCCGTCTGAAAAAAATGAGCGGATTCAGAGTTTGAAGGCTTTGGAGCAACGTTCGCGCCAGCAGAATGAAACGCAGCTGTTTATCGAAACGCCGTATCGCAACGATGCGTTGTTGGCTGATGCGGTGGAAAACCTGCATCCTGAAACGTGCTTATGTGTGGCTACGGACTTGACCTTGCCGACACAGGAAATCATCAGCCAGACGATTGCGCAGTGGCGAAAAAGAAAAGAAATGCCGAATTTGAAAAAACGCCCGACGATTTTTGTGTTGCATGCCGCTTAAAACTGGATTTGATTCAATCTAAAACTGTATTTGAGGAAATAAAAAAAGGCCGTCTGAACAACAGACGGCCTTTGTGTTGCCTAAACCTTTATCAAGAAACGACTTCACCTTGTGCGCGTTGTTTTTCGATGCTGCGGTTGATGTGCCATTGTTGGGCGATGGTCAAGAGGTTGTTGACTACCCAGTACAGAACCAAACCGGCAGGGAAGAAGAAGAACATGATGGAGAAAACCAAAGGCATGATTTTCATCATTTTCGCCTGCATTGGGTCGGTTGACGGCGGATTCAGATAAGTTTGTGCAAACATGGTTACCGCCATAATCAAAGGCAGGATGTAGAAAGGATCCGGACGGCTCAAGTCGGTAATCCAACCCAACCATGGCGCTTGGCGCAATTCTACGGAGGCGAACAATGCCCAATATAGACCGATGAAGACGGGGATTTGCAACAGCATAGGCAGACAGCCGCCCAGCGGATTAATTTTCTCGTCTTTATAAAGCTGCATCATGGCTTGTTGTTGCGCCATGCGGTCATCGCCGTATTTCTCTTTGATGGCTTGTAATTTAGGTGCGGCAGCACGCATTTTTGCCATAGAGCGGTAAGAGGCGTTGGTCAATGGATACAGTACGGCCTTGACGATGATGGTCAAAACGATGATTGCCCAACCCCAGTTGCCGATGATGTTGTGCAGTTGGTTCAAGAGCCAGAAGAGCGGGGAGGCGAACCAGTGTACTTTGCCATAGTCTTTGGCCAGTTGCAGTTTGTCGGCGATATTGGCAATAACGGAAGTGGTTTGCGGACCGGCATACAGGTTGATGGCGGTTTCAGCTTTTGCGCCGGATTGGATGGCGGCTAAAGGCACGCTGACGCTTGCGCTGTACAGGTTGTCGCCACGACGTTTGATGTCGATGTTGCATTCGCCTGCAGAGCATACGCTTTGGCCGTCTTTAGGCTGCAAAATCCAAGTGGACATGAAGTGGTGTTCAATCATGCCAAGCCAGCCGGTCGGGGTTTTGCGGATGTATTCGGCTTCGGATTTGCCGGATTTGGCATCGTCGTCCAAATCAGAGAAGCTGACTTTTTGGAAGCCGCCTTCAGGGGTGTAAACCACCGGGCCGACGTAAGAGCGGGTGAAGTAGCCTTGGCCTTCAGGTTCGCTGTGGTCGCGGACGATGCGGTAGTCTGCGCTCAGGTTGACGGGTTGGCCGTTGCTGTTGGTAATGTCAAAGCGGACGTTAACCAAGTAGCTGCCTTTGGTAAAAGTATAAACTTTGTCGATTTTCAGGCCGTTGGTTTCAGGTGCGCTCAGGCGGACTTCAACTTTGTCGCCTTCCAAACTGTATTGTTTTTGTGGAGCGGTAAAGCTGATGCCTTTCAGAACGTTGTTGCCTTGTGCGTCTAAAAGCTCAGATTGGGCAACGTAGGTGTATTCCTTGCCGTCGTTAAACAGGACGAAAGGTTTGTGTTCGTCGCCGGTTGCTTTGTATTGCAAGAGGGTCAGCTGACGCAGGTCGCCGCTTTTCTCATCGATGACGGCTTTAACCGTGTCTGTGGTAACGGTAATGGGAGAAGCCGGGGCAAGCGCGGCTTCGGCAGCGGCTTTTGCCGGAGTGGCGGCCGTTTGCTGTTGCGCGGCTTGTTGCGCCGGATTAGGTTTGGGGCTGGGAAAAAAATGTTCCCAGCCGGCAAAGATTGCCACTGAAATGGCAAAAAACGCCATTAGTCTTTTAAAATCCATAAGAGATTCCTGGAATTGACGGATAGGTAATCGAGATGAAAACTGCTTCAGACGGCATTATATAGAAACCGACGGGAAATTAAAGGAAATCGTGTTCTTTAAATGGTTGACAGCAGCATTATGGAACAGGGTCATGTCCGTGTCCGCCGAAAGGATGGCATCGTGCGATGCGTTTGATTGCCAGCCATCCGCCTTTGAATGCGCCGTATTTTTTGACGGCTTCGACTGCGTATTGTGAACAGGTCGGGGTATAGCGGCAGCGCGGCGGAATGAGGGGGCTGATGCAGTATTGGTAAAAGCGGATGAGTGCAAGGAGGAGCTTGGAAAGCAGGGTGTTCATCGGCGTTTTTTCATCAGCTGGGCAAGTTGGTTTCGGGCTTCCGGAGCAGTTTCCCGATTAAACGCCTGACGCACGCGCACAACAAAATCATGCGGCGGCAGCTGGTGTTGATTCAGCCTGAACCAGTCGCGGATGACGCGCTTCATGTAATTGCGCTCATGGGCGCGTTTGGCGGTCTTTTTGCTGATGACCAAGCCAAGGCGCGGATGGCCGAGTGCGTTGTCTGCGGACTGGGAGACTTGCAGCAAATCGCGGCTGCGTCGGTTTTTCAACGCAAAAACGGATGAAAAATCATCCGTTTTTAATAAGCGATACTGCTTCGAGAAGCCGTAATTCAAAATTATACAGCCAGGCGTTTGCGGCCTTTGGCGCGACGGGCAGCCAATACTGCGCGACCACCGCGGGTTTTGGAGCGAACCAAGAAGCCGTGGGTGCGTTTGCGTTTGGTAACGGAAGGTTGATAAGTGCGTTTCATGATGTTTCCTAAAAATTGGTAGATAATTAAACCGTGAATTACACTCCAATTTGCTGCTTTTGTCAATCAATATAAAAACTTTTCGTTGGCCAAAGTGTGACAACGGGTTTTATGCATTGATAGAATTTGTGGATAAAATTTTGCGGCGGTTGTGGATAAAAAAGAGCGGAATGGGTATAATCGCCCAACCTTGCTTTTCTCTGTGCGCAAGGCCGTCTGAAAGCAGCGGGAGTATCGTAAAAATTTAATTTTTTATCGGATTGCCTGTCTGCTCTGCCTTCTTGTATTTCCCAAATCTTCCATTTTCCGAGCTTAATCTCATGACGTTAGCTGAATTTTGGCCGCTGTGCCTTTGCCGCCTTCACGAAATGTTGCCTGCCGGGCAGTTTGCGCAATGGATTGCGCCTTTGACCGTGGGCGAAGAAAACGGCGTATGGGTGGTGTATGGTAAAAACCAATTTGCCTGCAATATGCTCAAAAGCCAGTTTGCTGCCAAAATTGATGCCGTGCGTGCCGAGTTGGTGCCTCAGCAGGCTGCTTTCGCGTTTAAGCCGGGCGTAGGTACGCATTATGAAATGGCGGCTCAGGCTGTTGCGCCGATGCAAGTGCAAGAAGTCATTGAAGTTGAAGAATTTGTAGAGCCTGTTCAAATGCCTTTGCAAACTGCTGCTGCAACGGAAGAAGATAGGCCGTCTGAAACGGTTTCCAAACCTGCCGCTGCTATGACGGCTGCCGAGATTTTGGCGCAACGCATGAAAAACCTGCCGCATGAGCCTCAAGTGCAAACTACTGCTCCGGCTGAATCTAAAGCAGTTGCCAAAGCCAAAACCGACGCGCAACACGATGCGGAAGAAGCGCGCTACGAACAGACCAATCTGTCGCGCGACTATACATTTGAAACTTTGGTAGAAGGTAAGGGCAACCGCCTTGCTGCCGCAGCCGCCCAAGCGATTGCTGAAAATCCTGGACAGGGCTACAACCCGTTTTTCTTATACGGCAGTACCGGTTTGGGTAAAACCCACTTGGTGCAAGCCATCGGCAACGAATTGCTGAAAAACCGTCCTGATGCCAAAGTGCGTTATATGCACTCGGACGACTATATCCGCAGCTTTATGAAGGCTGTGCGCAACAACACTTACGATGTGTTCAAGCAACAATACAAACAATATGACCTGCTGATTATCGACGATATCCAGTTCATCAAAGGCAAAGACCGTACGATGGAAGAATTCTTTTATCTGTACAACCATTTTCACAATGAGAAAAAACAACTTATCCTGACGTGCGACGTATTGCCTGCCAAAATCGAAGGTATGGACGACCGTCTCAAATCTCGTTTCTCATGGGGTTTGACGTTGGAACTCGAACCGCCCGAATTGGAAATGCGCGTGGCGATTTTGCAGAAAAAGGCAGAAGCAGCCGGTATCAGTATCGAAGATGAAGCCGCTCTGTTTATCGCCAATCTGATCCGCTCCAATGTGCGTGAGCTGGAAGGCGCGTTCAACCGTGTCAGCGCCAGCAGCCGGTTTATGAACCGTCCTGTCATCGACATGGATTTGGCGCGTACGGCTTTGCAGGATATTATTGCCGAGAAACACAAAGTCATTACCGCCGACATCATCATCGATGCGACAGCCAAATACTACCGTATTAAAATCAGCGATATATTGGGCAAAAAACGCACGCGTAACATTGCCCGTCCGCGCCAAGTTGCAATGAGCCTGACCAAAGAGTTGACCACGCTCAGCCTGCCTTCTATCGGTGATGCCTTTGGCGGCCGCGACCACACGACTGTGATGCACGGTGTCAAAGCGGTGGCAAAACTGCGCGAAGAAGATCCCGAATTGGCGCAAGACTACGAAAAACTGCTGATTTTGATTCAGAACTGACCCAATGCAATATTTAGACGGCCTGATGTCAATGTGAGACCGTCTGAATACAAAAAATATTTTAAAATACCCAAATCAACCGATTTCAAATTCAAAGGAATGGAACATGCTGATTTTACAAGCCGATCGCGACAGTCTGCTCAAGCCGTTGCAAGCCGTTACCGGTATTGTCGAACGTCGCCATACTCTGCCGATTTTGTCCAATGTGTTGCTGGAAAGCAAAGACGGACAAACCAAACTTTTGGCAACCGACTTGGAAATCCAAATCAATACCGCCGGCCCTGAAAGTCAGGCAGGCGATTTCCGCATTACGACCAACGCTAAAAAATTCCAAGACATTTTGCGCGCCCTGCCTGACAGTGCGCTGGTGTCACTGGATTGGGCGGACAACCGTTTGACTCTGCGTGCGGGCAAATCTCGTTTTGCCCTGCAAACCCTGCCTGCTGAAGACTTTCCGTTAATGAATGTCGGCAACGACGTCAGCGCAACTTTCTCGCTGACTCAAGAGACCTTCAAAACCATGCTTTCGCAAGTGCAATACAGCATGGCGGTTCAAGATATCCGCTATTACCTCAACGGCTTGCTGATGCAGGTTGAAGGAAACCAGCTGCGCCTTGTTGCAACCGACGGCCACCGCCTTGCTTATGCGGCCAGCCAAATTGAAGCAGAGCTGCCGAAAACGGAAGTGATCCTGCCGCGCAAAACGGTATTGGAACTCTTCAAGCTGTTGAACAATCCGTCCGAGTCCATCACCGTTGAGCTTTTGGACAATCAAGTACGCTTCCAATGCAATGGCACGACCATTGTCAGCAAAGTCATCGACGGCAAATTCCCTGACTTTAACCGCGTGATTCCTTTGGATAACGACAAGATTTTCCTCGTATCCCGTACCCAGCTTTTGGGTGCGCTCGAACGTGCCGCCATTCTTGCCAATGAAAAATTCCGCGGCGCGCGACTGTTCCTGCAGCCTGGTTTGCTGAGTGTCGTATGTAGCAACAACGAGCAGGAAGAAGCGCGCGAAGAGCTGGAAATCGCTTACCAAGGCGGAGAACTCGAAGTCGGTTTCAATATCGGCTACCTGATGGATGTGTTGCGTAACATCCACTCCGACGATATGCAGCTTGCTTTTGGCGATGCTAACCGTTCAACGCTGTTTACCGTACCGAATAATCCGAACTTCAAATACATCGTAATGCCGATGCGTATTTAATTAGTGTGTGAACAAACAAAAAGAGCGTGTACGGTTACGGTACACGCTCTTTTTTATAGGATCGAATCAAAAGGCCGTCTGAAAATTGTTTTTCAGACGGCCTTTCTATCAAACCGGGATGATTCGGTTAAATAGGAAAACTGGGATTAACGTGGACGTGGTTCGCAGTTTTTTACCAGGAATGAGCCGTTGGGGGCGTTCACGCCAACTACTTCAGAAGTAGTGTGGGTGTTTTTGTCGATGAAACCGGCAGACATTGTATAGCCGCGGCGGTTGGTGAAAGTAGTGCCAGTGCTGTCAGAACGTTTTTTGTCGACAACCAAAGAGGCTTTTTTGCCACCGGCGTTTACGTCGGCAGTAACTGCACGGCCGCTACGGTCAAAGCCGTACATCACGTTCAGTGATTTGCCACCGTCACAACTGTAAGAAACGAAGCCGGCAGGTGCAGCGGCAGCGGAGAAGGAAACAGTAGCCAATGCGGCTGCAGTGATAACAGAAAGTAATTTCATGATCTAAGCTCCATATGAGGGTTGTGTGTTATCTTGCAAAGTGAGAAAGAGTTTTCGTTTGCAGATGAAGCGTATTTTAGGCGTTTTGTCGGTAGTGGCAATTAGGTAAATTGCAAAACAGTGTTTACTTATGGTTACCCGATTGTTTATTAATAGAAAGTTGTTTGTGATTTGGTGTTGCAAAGTGGTTATGCGGGTTGTTGCGGAATATATACATTAATGATTCTTTAAGAAATATAGCGAAAGAATACAAAAAAGGCCGTCTGAATATTCAGACGGCCTTTGATATGAAGCGGTTTACAAGAAGAAAATTGCAGCTACAGTCACGGCGATGATGCCGTAGATGGTCATCGGGATGACAGTTTTCTTGATGATGGCACCTTCGGCGTTGTTCACGTTCAACACGCTGCACACGGCGATGATGTTGTTGATGCAGACCATGTTGCCCATTGCGCCGCCGACAGATTGCAGGGCGAGGATGAGGGTAACGGACAGACCGGTATCAAGCGCGATTTGTTGTTGAATCGGACCAAAGGTCAGGTTGGATACAGTGTTTGAGCCGGAGAAGAATGCACCGATTGCGCCCAGGTATGGGGAGAAGTACACCCAGTGTTCACCGGCCATATTGGCAAATTCTTTACCGATGATTTTCACCATGGAGTCGTCGCCGCCAACCATCATCAGTTGGACCATAATCAACGCACCCATCAGGGCAAGCAGAGGTTTTTTGGTTTGGTTGAAGGTTGCAGCGTAGAAAGACCACGCATCTTTGAATTTGGTTTTGTACAGCAGGATGCAAATCCAAACGGTGAAGACAAACGGAATCCATGCCGGAACGTAGAGGGTTTGGTAGGAAGCGTTTACACCTTGGCCGAAGATGTTGCCGAAGGTAATGGTCAGAGAGTCGCTGACGGTGATTTTGGACAAATCAAACGGCAGTTGGAAGCTGAACCATTCTTCTTTGCTGGTCAGCAGGCCTTTGATGCCGAGCTGTTTGATACGGGTAACCACCAGCATACCGATCAGCATACCCAGAGGGGCAAGTGCTTTGGCAACTTGGGCGAAAGGTACTTTTTCGGCATTCGGGTCTTTCGGATGGTCTTTGCTCAAGCCCCAGCCGTGGTTGGCCGCGAATACGGACACCATCAGACCGATTGCGCCGGCAACGAGTGATGGGAATTCTTCATTGACCATTGCCAATGCAACATAAGGAAGGGTACAGGAGAATACGGCGATACCGATGAAGCCCAAATTTTTGCGGATTTCAGCCCAAGGAACGATGAAGCTCAAGCCGATAACAGGGATCACGAAACCTGCGAAGAAGTGCATCACACCGGTTTGTCTGCCGATAGCCAAGATGTTTTCAGCACTCAAGTTCAACGGTGCGAAACCGAACCAAGTCGGGGTACCAACTGCACCGAAGGAAACAGGTACGGAGTTCATCACCAAAGCGAAGATAGCTACTTTTAACGGGTTAAAGCCCAAGCTCATCAGGATTGGCGCGGCAATGGCGGCAGGCGTACCGAAACCGGATGCGCCTTCAATCATAAAGGCGAAAGACCAGCCGATGATCATCAACTGGGCAATCGGATTCGGGCTGATGGTAGCCAGCCATTTGCGGATGACGTCGATACAGCCGGTGGTTTCCATCATGCGGTTGAACATAATGGCACCGAAAATCACGGTAATCGGGGTCAGGGTAGAGACGAGGCCTGACGCTGCCGTTGCGTTGAGCAACATGGCGTTGTCGCCGAAATAAAACAGTTTGATGACGTAAATCAGCGCGGCGGTAATCGGTAGCGCAATGTAAGACGGCATACTGTTTTTCTTAACCATCAGCCAAATCAGCAGGATGATGGGGAAAATGCTGAGAAAGAGAGCCATAGGAATATCCTCGGGGCAACAAGCACCATAACCGTCAATGCAATGGCGGTTTGATACGATGTGTTGAGCAATAAATGTTTTTCGAATAGATATTTGCATCCTCAGATGCGTTCAGTTATCAGGTAAATTGGTTATACCAATTTATGAAAACTGTTGCACACTTTACGTAATCTTATGTAATCGGTCAAGAGGTTTGTAACAAAAAAGGCCGTCTGAAATTGGGTTTTCAGACGGCCTGAGCGCTTTGCCAGTAGTGCATTTGGTCGAATATCGAATGGTATTTACATTCAATATTTTGTAAAGGTTTAATTTTTGATTGATTTCAAACGAATTATTCTATTCCTGCCCACTTATGCGTCTGTACGCTCAGTTGCCAATGGACGGGGGCATCGGCTCGGCTGTTTAACACGCCAATTTGGCGGATGGTGTCGTAGATATTCATCGCGCCGTCTTGTTCGCAGGGGGAAAGGTAGTAATGTCGGGCGCGGATTTTGCGTTCCATTTCCTGACAAAACGCAATGACTTCGCCGTCGGCGACAATGCGCACTTCGTCTGCTTTTTCGATGCAGCTTTTTTCATATTTGGCGGCGTAACAGGCTTTGGGGCTGGTGGCAACGTAGTCGATTTGCGGCGGAGCGGGGTTGAGGCCGTTGGTTTCGATACACAGAAAATAGCCTTCGGCTTTGAGTGCATTAAGCAGAGCGTCTAAATGCGGTTGGATGGTGGGTTCGCCGCCGGTAATAATGATGTTGCGCGCCGTGCAGGTTTTCAGACGGCCCAAAATATCGGACAGGCTCATCATGCCGAATTTGAGGTAGTCGGTATCGCACCAGCTGCACGCGAGATTGCATTTGCCCAGGCGGATGAAAACGGCGGGCATGCCTGTATTCCAGCCTTCGCCTTGCAGGCTTTCAAAAATTTCGACAATGCGGTATTGGGGATTGTTCGGCGTGATGTGAATGGTCATGAATATTAGGTGTGTGGGATTGAATTGTTGTCGTGAAGCGTTTGAAGAAGTGATGTGAGGCAGCCATTCTTTCTGTTAGGTTGAGGGGAAAGAATGGCTGGTGTGTTTAAGCGGTAATGACGGCTGCGGCGGCCAAAAATGCCGGCAAGCCTTGTTTGAGCAAAATGCCTTTGTTTCCGGATGAAAACGCGCCCCATGCGGCGGCGATGAGGACGAAGCCGAGGAACAGAATCGTCGCGCCGTAAACGGCGTTGTCGGGTGCGGCAAAGCGTGCCCATACCAAGCCGATGGCGAGGAAGCCGTTGTACAGGCCTTGGTTGGAAAACAGGGTTTGCACGTGCTTTTGTTCCATAAATTCGTAAGGCATGTTGAACAGCTCTGACGCTTTTTCGCTTGGGATTTGCGTCATTTCGAGCCAGGCGATGTAGAAATGTTCGATAGCGACGAAGAGGACGAGGAGGGTGGAGAGGAGTTTCATGAAGATTCCTTTTGATGTTTAGTGTATGAGGTATTTATGGGAACTGGCCGTCTGAAAAATACAGGATGGCGGTTTATTCCCCTTCATATTCCGCACACGAAGTCGGCGTTTCCCATAGTTTCACGCTGCATACTTTGACACCGGCGTTTTTCAGACGGCCGTACATTTCTACGCTCATGTTTTCGGCGGTGGTGCGGCAGGGCAGGCGCAGGGTTTTCATGTTCCAGCCTTCCAAAAGCGCGGCGATTTGGCTTTCGCGTTCGTTGTTGCCGTGATAGATGAAGGCATGGTCGAACGGGTCGGTAATGTGTTGTTTGACGATGGCTTTCAGGTCGGTAAAGTCCATCACCATGCCGTCTTTTGCGCCGCCTTGGATAACGGGTGCGGAGACGGTGATTTCGAGTTTGTAGGTGTGGCCGTGCAGGTTTTGGCACTTGCCGTCATGCCCGTCGAGCATGTGCGAGGAATCGAAGGTAAAGATTTTGGTAATTTTCATGAGATGAAGGACGCCGATGAGGCCGTCTGAACGGTGTAAAACCTGTTTCAGACGGCCTTGAGATTATTGTTCGGAAGGGAGTTTGAGGAAATGCTCGCGATAATGGCGCATTTCTTCGATGCTTTCGAGGATGTCGTCCAATGCCTTGTGCGAACCGCGTTTGACCACACTTTTGGCAACGGCCGGATTCCAGCGTTTGGCCAATTCTTTCAGCGTGGATACGTCTAAGTTGCGGTAGTGGAAATAGGCTTCCAAACGCGGCATGTATTTGACCATGAAGCGGCGGTCTTGATGGATGGAGTTGCCGCACATGGGCGTGGATTTCTCAGGTATCCATGCGGACATGAAGTCCAACAGGTTTTGCTCGACTTCGGCTTCGGTCAGTTTGGATTCACGTACGCGTTGGGTCAGGCCGGTACGGCCGTGGGTGGCGGTGTTCCACTCGTCCATGCCGTCGAGCAACTCGTCGCTTTGATGGATGACGTAAACGTCCGATTGCGCCAGTACGTTCAAATCGGAGTCGGTAATGATCATGGCGACTTCGATAATGCGGTCGTGTTCCGGATTGAGGCCGGTCATTTCCATATCGAGCCAGCAGAGATTGTTTGCGTTTTGGGTCATTTCAGACGGCCTTGTGTTTTCAGTTGGCAGTATTATAAAGGATAAAGGTTCGGGCCGTCTGAAAGCATTTGTAACAAGTTGTGCAATCTCTTGATATAATCGTCCGTTACACAAAAAATCACCGCCAAAAATCATGAACCCAAGCCCTTTGCTCGATATTATCGATACGCCTCAGGATTTGCGCCGTCTGGAGAAAAAACAGCTGCCGCAAGTCGCCGCCGAATTGCGCGAATTTCTGTTGGATTCCGTCGGTAAGACGGGCGGCCATTTCGCCAGTAACTTGGGCGCGGTCGAGCTGACGGTGGCGCTGCATTATGTGTACGACACGCCCGAAGACCATCTGGTCTGGGATGTCGGCCATCAAAGCTATCCGCACAAAATCCTCACCGGCCGCAAAAATCAAATGCACACCATGCGCCAATACGGCGGTTTGGCCGGTTTTCCGAAACGCAGCGAGTCGGAATACGACGCGTTCGGCGTGGGGCATTCTTCCACATCCATCGGCGCGGCATTGGGCATGGCCGTTGCGGACAAACAGTTGGGCAACAACCGCCGCAGCGTCGCCATCATCGGCGACGGAGCCATGACGGCGGGTCAGGCGTTTGAAGCCTTGAACTGCGCAGGCGATATGGATGTTGATTTGCTGGTTATCCTTAACGACAACGAAATGTCGATTTCCCCCAATGTCGGCGCGTTGCCGAAATACCTTGCCAGCAACGTCGTGCGCGATATGCACGGCCTGTTGAGCACCATCAAAGCCCAATCGAGCAAAGTGTTGGACAAATTACCCGGCGCGATGGAGCTTGCCCAAAAAGTTGAAAACAAAATCAAAACCTTGGCAGGCGAAGCGGAACACGCCAAACAATCGCTGTCTTTGTTTGAAAACTTCGGTTTCCGTTATACCGGCCCTGTGGACGGCCACAACGTTGAAAATCTGGTTGATGTATTAAAAGACTTGCGCGGCCGCAAAGGCCCTCAGTTGCTGCACGTCATCACCAAAAAAGGCAACGGCTACAAATTCGCCGAAAACGATCCTGTCAAATACCACGCTGTCGCCAAGTTGCCGAGCGAAGTACCTGCTCCGGAAGTCAAACCTGCCGCGGCCAAACCGACTTATACGCAAGTGTTCGGCCAATGGCTGTGCGACCAAGCGGCGGCGGACGAGCGTTTGGTTGCCATCACGCCTGCCATGCGCGAGGGCAGCGGCTTGGTTGAGTTTGAACAGCAATTCCCCGACCGCTATTTCGACGTCGGTATCGCCGAGCAACACGCCGTTACCTTTGCAGGCGGTTTGGCATGCGAAGGCATCAAGCCTGTCGTGGCGATTTACTCCACTTTCCTGCAACGCGCTTACGACCAGTTGGTACATGATGTTGCCTTGCAAAACCTGCCTGTTTTGTTCGCCATTGACCGCGCAGGTATTGTCGGTGCAGACGGTCCGACCCATGCCGGTTTATATGACTTGAGCTTTTTGCGTTGCGTGCCGAACATGATTATTGCTGCACCAAGCGATGAAAACGAATGCCGCCTGCTGCTCTCAACTTGCTATCAGGCAAATTCGCCGTCCGCCGTCCGTTATCCGCGCGGTACAGGCACGGGTGCAACCGTTTCAGACGGCCTGGAAACCGTTGAAATTGGCAAAGGCATCATCCGTCGCGAAGGCGAGAAAATTGCCGTTATCGCCTTTGGCAGCATGGTTGCCCCCTCATTGACCGCCGCCGACAAGCTGAATGCGACTGTTGCCGATATGCGCTTTGTCAAACCGATAGATGAAGAGCTGATCGTCCGCCTTGCCCGAAGCCATGACTACATCGTTACAGCCGAAGAAAACGCCGAACAAGGCGGCGCAGGCAGCGCGGTGTTGGAAGTGTTGGCGAAATACGGCATTTGCAAACCGGTATTGCTGCTGGGTGTAGAAGACAAAGTTACCGAACACGGCGATCCGAAAAAACTTTTAGCGGATTTGGGGCTGAATGCCGAAGCCATTGAAAAACGCATTGCCGGTTGGATAGAAGCCGTCTGAAAAATATTAAAACATCTCAATACATTGCGTAATTTATGGGAAAAAAATTAATCAGCATCAGTATGGTGCGCAACGAAAACGACGTTATAGAATCGTTTGTCCGTCATAATCTCGAGCTGATGGATGAAATGCACATCATCGATCATGGCAGCAGCGATGGTACAAGGGAAATCCTGATTCAATTGAAAGAAGAAGGTTTACCGGTATTTATCTATCAATATCAAGCGCTCAAGTTCAATCAAGACCAATTGGTAAACCTGCTTATGAAGCAGCTTGTAGCAAAAGATGAAGCGATAGATTTCGTTTTTCCGCTGGATGCGGACGAATTTATTTCATGTTCTAGCCGTACCATGCTGGAACAACTCTTGGATGTCATCGGAGAAAACAGGATCGGCATGTACCTTTGGCGTGGCTATTTGCCGACATCGTTGCAATACAACCCCGATTTCACCACACAATTTACCGAGCAACGCCTCGAAACGCTCTTTACTCCCAAAGTCATTATTCCCAGATGGGCTGCTGAATCTTGCAGCGTGATTATCGGCAGCCATTATATGTTGGATAAAGATGGCAATAAGGTTAAATCAACCCTGTTTCATTCGCCGGATTATCGAGGCTTACATTCTTGGTTTATAGAGCAGTTTTCCGCACAATTTGCAGAGACCGATTTGTTGTGGCTGGGGCATTTCCCAATCCGCTCCTTGAATCAGCACATCAAAAAAATCCTTGAAAAGTCCATCCTGATTGCCATTAAAGACGGAAGTACCGATATTGCCTGGGAAAACCAGTTGCGCGAATTGCTGGACAACGGCATGAAGATGGACTTGAACAATTTACGGCTGTTGGCGTACAAATACCGTGCCGGTTCTGTAAGTTTAGAGGCCTCACAGTGTGAAGTCAGCCATTACGAACCCTTGCGTAAAAAACCGCTGACGCTGAAATACACCTCGCCGGAAGCAGGCGATCCTTTGATGGTTGTCGGACATTTGGTACTTGCATTGGCAAGCGGCGCGAAAGATTCCTCTTTAGGCCTTAAGGCCGTCTGAAAAACAGCCAGCCCGCACACACAATGATAGGAAAACCTTATGATCAGCATCTTTGATATTTTTAAAATCGGCATCGGCCCGTCCAGCTCGCACACCGTCGGACCGATGAAGGCCGCGGCCGCTTTTGCCGATTTGCTGCATGCCGAAAACTTGGATACACAAGTGGCGCGCATTGTCATTGAAGTGTACGGCTCACTTGCTTTGACCGGCATCGGACACGGCACATTCGACGCATTATTGCTCGGTTTAGAAGGCAGCCTGCCGCACGATATCCCGCTTGCAGACATCCCCCAACGCTTGGAACGTATCCGCACGCAGCACGTTTTAAAACTCAACGGCCGTGAAATGGCCTTCAATCCTGAAAAAGATTTGGATATTCGCGGCGATAAAGTGTTGCCCAAACATCCGAACGGTTTGAACTTTATCGCCTACAATTCAGACGGCCTGAAGCTGAAAGAGCAGATTTATTATTCGGTCGGGGGCGGTTTTATCGTAACAGATGAAGGGTTTGCACAAGAAGCGCAGGAAAATTCGAACGTGCCATATCCTTACAAAAACTGCGACGAGTTGCTGGCACAATGCCGTCAGAACCAGTTGAATATTTCCGAAGTCGTGTTGGCCAATGAAGCAGCGTTGGCAGGTTGCGATGAGGAGGAAGTCCGCCGTCGTGTGGCTGCCGTGGCCGATGTGATGGAAAACTGCATCAAACGCGGCTTGGGTGCGGAAGGGAAGTTGCCGGGTGGCTTGAACGTCCGCCGCCGCGCGCCGCAGTTGGCGGCCAAACTCAAAGTCCTGCGCGAGAGCGAAATTGTCAATACCCAACTTTGGCCGATGGTGTACGCCATGGCGGTCAATGAAGAAAACGCCGCCGGCGGTCGCGTCGTAACCGCACCTACCAATGGCGCGGCAGGCATTATTCCTGCCGTTTTGCACTATTTCCGTAAATTTAATCCGCACGCCAACCAATCGCGTGTCGAAGATTTCCTGCTGACTGCCGGCGCCATCGGCATTTTGTACAAAACCAACGCGTCGATTTCCGGCGCGGACGTTGGCTGCCAAGGCGAAGTCGGCGTAGCGTGTTCCATGGCGGCGGGCGCATACGCCGAAGTTATCGGCGGTACACCGAAACAAGTGGAAAACGCCGCCGAAATGGCCATGGAACACCACTTGGGCCTGACCTGCGACCCTGTCGGCGGCTTGGTGCAAATCCCCTGTATCGAGCGTAACGGCATCGCCGCCGAAAAAGCCCTCAAGCTCGCCACCCTCGCGCTTTTGGAAGACGGCACAGACAAAAAAGTCTCACTTGATGAAGTGATTCAAACCATGTTGCAAACCGGCCGCGATATGAAGGCAACCTATAAAGAAACCTCACTCGCAGGCTTGGCCATTACCTTGCAGAAAAAAGCCATACCTGTATCCGTGCGCGTGGTGGAATGTTAGCAATAGAGTAAGGGATCTGCACGATAAAAAAGGCCGTCTGAAAAACTTTCAGACGGCCTTCATACAATCAGATATTGATAATTTGTTTTTGAATTTCAGCCCCTTCAAATGTAGAAAGCCAAACAGTATTCTCATTAATTTCGTTGTTGATTTCATCCGTTAAAGGCTGAATTATTCCTTGAGTACGCATATATCGTAGAGTGTCAGTGATGGTTTTGATGGCTAAATCGTCATCGTAAAGGCAATTATGTTCTTTTAAAAACATAATAACATCATGTATGCTCCCTACCTTATGACGTTGGAAGTATAGAACAACGTGATTTTCGGTTTTCTTAAGTTTGTCTTCTGTACTGTTAATAAAGCAAGAAAATAGGGATTTCAGGAAATATCCTGCTGCTAGAGTGGCAATTCCGTAGTAAATCCATGAAGATGTATGGCTGGCATCACTGATAGCAACAGAAAGACTGCCCAAGAAGATGATTGCGTAAAATATTGGGCGAAGTAGCTTCATGATTCTGTAACAGGCTTGGTTACAGCAAATTTCATTTCCTGAGCGATAAGCAGCTCCTCGGCAGCCATTTGATTTAAGTAAACATCTATATCCATCAACGGGCTTTCAATCTGTTTTTGAAACCAGCTACCTTCACTATTTTGATAGTAGAGATCTGCTTTAAACTGCATTTTTCTATCTGATGTTGTGCGAAGAATAATATTGCCGGCTTGATAGTCTAAAGATTCCTTTTTTTCTGTAGACAAAATAGTGTTATCCAATGTTTTGGAAAACATGGCAATAAAATCATTTAAAGACAGAAGCTGGTGGCGTTGCAGTTGCTCCAGTTTTTCTAGAAAATCGATGGTAAGATGTTTGCTTATAGCTTTCAAATCATCTATCAATTCTGAAGTTTGCGTTTTCTTTTTTTTGTTTTCAAACATAGTTTGTCATCCAATAAATTAGTTTGCAAGCTGCAATTCTTGGGCTACCTGCTGGCTTATTTCCATTTCTCGCCCATGGGTATTTTGAATTTGCAGTTTTATATCTTGTGGTATATCTTGAAAAGAGACAGCGCGAGTCAATACAGTTTCTTGCCATTGACCATTTGCAGATCGAGAATAGAATTTTTGAATAGCAACTTGTCCGGCCTGATAAAGTGCTTTTGCAAGGTTTCCTTCTTGCAGGAAAGTTTTAAAACCAACAATACTGGCAGGGATAAGAATTTCTTTAATACGATCGAATGATTCTATAACGAATTTTTTAATATCATTCCAAAATGCTCCGATGACTACACCTACACCGATTAATAATGCTGCTCCTGCAATTAAATATGGAATCATGATAATTTTTCCTTGTTGAGTTGTTGTTTGACAAAGTTTTCTGAAACCTCGCGGGTTTCAGTCTTGAGGATTTCCCCTGAGGAAATATCAAATTTTTTACCGGCATTGGCTTCTTTGCCTTTGCGAATATTTTCAATTTTTTCCATTAGGTTTTGATGGGTAACTTCGTGAGCATCCTCGTTTTTTGCGGCAAAAGCCGAAAGTAGGATACCATTGGCAATGTCAGAACCACTGAGCGTGGCTGAGTTTGCGGCAGCATCTACCAAGTCAATGGAATGCGGAAGCTGCTTGGGAATATATTTTTCAAACAAGCGCAGGCGCGTGGTTTCATCAGGCAGGTCGAATTCGATATGCATCAGAATGCGACGCATGAAGGCTGGGTCGTAGTTGCTAATAAAGTTGGTAGCAAAGAGGACGGTATCGTTGTAATCATTTAATAATGTCAACATGACGGAACGCGTTTGGTTGACGCTGGTATCTGTCGCACTAGTCATATTGGTTACGCGTCTGCTCAAAATAGCATCTGCTTCATCAAAAAATAAAATAGCATTGTTCTCTTTTGCAAATTCAAACGCAGCTTGAATATTTTTTGGAGTTTCGCCGACGTATTTGGATTCGATGTCACCATAATTGACTAAAACTAAAGGGCGGTTGAGATGCTTAGCAATAGCATGTGCCGCCATGGTTTTGCCTGTACCCGGTTCGCCATAGAGGTTGATGATCATTTTGTTGTCGTACTTGTGGGTATGTTTGAAACCCCATTCTTCAAATACGGCAGATTGGTGTTCTCGCAGGCTGATGGCGCGCTTAAGTTCGTTGAGTGTATGTGCGGGCAGAATCAGATCGGACAGGCTGTAAATCGGCTGACTCAAATCGAATGCAATAGTATTTTTTTTAGGTGCAACTGTTTCTTTTTTAACAGTATTGGGTACGATAGGCATTCTGTTTAGATGATGATGAAATAGAACATATGGATTTTATGTTTTTTTATTTTCTTTTTCAATTATTTATTTTATTTTTAGAAGAAGTTATTGTATGTAAAAGGAAATAATTATTTTCTGAAAAGTAAGGATAAAAAATGTCGTTGGGAAAAATAGTTCCTAGGGGACTTTTTTCTTTATTAAACAAGCAAGTATTTTGATGACATTATTCGTTGGGTGGATTTATGTTTATATACTCATTCATGAGGGTGAATAGAGTTTGGTTGAAACAGTAAATAAAAAAGGCCGTCTGAAAAACTTTCAGACGGCCTTTTTTGTATGGATTGAATAACTAACTGTTTTTTTGATAAGGGTTTTCCAGTCCGGCCATTAAGTCGCGGAAGTATTCGCGCAACTGTTTTTCGGAACAACCCATCAGCAACGCGTCTTCAAATGCGTCCTGCGCTATTTGGTACAGTTCGTTCAAGTTTTCGGTCATGACTTTGACTTTTTCGGTGCAGGAAACAATCTGACCGTCGTCGTCATACCATTTAGGCATTTGCGGCATCGCCATCGTGTACCTCAATTCAAGAAACGGGATGGATCGTTTTTCTTCACGCGGCGGCCGAAGGCGTATTTCGCGTTCCAATATTTGTGGCCGAGGCTGGTAATTTCGATACGTTTGCCCGTTCTCGGCGCATGAATGAAATTGTTGTTGCCGATGTAAAGACCGACGTGGGAAATGCGGCCGCGCCCCATGGTGCGGAAAAAGACCATGTCGCCCGGCTGCAATTCTGAACGGCTCACGGCAACGCCCATTTGCGCTTGTTCGGCAGAGGTGCGCGGCAGGTTTACGCCCATGGCGCGTTTAAAGATGTGTTGCATGAAGCCGCTGCAGTCAAAGCCGGTAGAAGCCGATGTGCCGCCGTAACGGTAGGCCACACCGAGCAAGCCCATGGCGCTGCCGATTAACTCATCTGCATTGCCCGAAGGTGCGCGCGTATTGTTGCTTGCGGCAGGATAGGTATTGGTGGGATGGACAGGGGTTGCCTGACGCGTATTGCCGTAAACGTTGGCGTTGTCGTTGAATTGGTTTAAAACACGCTGACGGGTGGTAATCAGGTTTTCCAAATCATCGGCGTAAGAAAAATTGACGCTCGCAAGCATGGCGACCGAAGTCCAAACTGCTGCGAGCCGGAGTAAAAAATTCATTATAAAAACTTCCGTTTCAGAAGGCATTCCCTGCCGATTGCAGGCACATTGCCGGTTTCTGAGATGTTATCCCGTATCATTCTCTTGTTATCTGCTTGATTGTATTCAAAAACCGTCTTTTTGGCAAAAAAACTGCTGTTATTTTGCGTTAAACCCTTGTTTCCAAACAAACTAGAAAAACATTAAATGCGGTTTCGCTTGATTTATCCTCTGCTGCAACCATATAAGCGGCATTCATTGATTTATTTTCAGAGACTGACATGACACAAAATCACAGCGATATCCGTACACGCTTTATTTTCGACGATATGCCTATCCGCGGCATGCACATCCGCCTCGAAAAGGTTTGGCACCACATCGTCAACCAAAAACATTATCCTGTCGCCATCCGTCGCGCATTGGGCGAATTGTTGGCCGCCGGTTCTTTATTGTCTGCCAACCTTAAAAACGAAGGCACGCTGATTGTTCAGGTTCAAGGTCAGGGCCGTCTGAAAATGTTGGTGGTGGAAGCGACTTCTGAAAATACTGTCCGTGCTACCGCGCGTTGGGACGAAACCGCTGAAATTCGTGATGATGAAAGCTTGACTGTGCTGTTGGGCGAAAACAGCGTGTTCGTTTTGACCCATCAGCCTAAAGATGCCGACCCTTGGCAAGGTGTTGTGCCGCTGGAAGGCGACAGCATTGCGCAAATGTTGGTCAACTATATGAAACGTTCCGAGCAGCTTGATACCTATATTACGCTTGCCGCCGACGACCAAGCCGCAGGTGCATTATTGCTGCAACGTCTACCGGAGGAAGAATTGGATGATGCCGCATGGGAGCATGTGACTACGCTTGCGCAAACGCTTACTTCGCAAGAATTGACCGGTTTGGACGCTCATCACGCCCTTTACCGCCTTTACCATGAAACCCCGCCCCGCGTTTTTGAACCGGAAACCATTGAATTTGCCTGCACCTGCTCCCGCGGCAAAGTCAGCGATATGCTGTTGATGCTTGGCGGTCAGGAAGTCGGCGGCGTGGTGGCGGAACAAGGCAGCATTCAAATTGACTGCGATTTCTGCCATAGCAAGTATGTGTTTGATGAAACTGATGTCAACGCTTTGTTTGGTGCGGATGTGGTGAATGCCGTCCGTCAAGAAAATGAGCGTTTGCAGTAAGCAGGGAATAAAAGTTTTTTAAGGAAATTGGCTTAATAGAAGGGCAGGTACAAAACCTGCCCTTTCTTTTTGGGAAATTGAATACCATCAATAGAAAATGCCGTCTGAAAAAAGCGTGGCTGATTTCAGACGGCATGATTGTTTTAAACGATGAGTTTAATGTTTAACGATTATTTCCAAACCAACAAAGCGTGGTTGCGTTTGCCGCGGCGGACGATGGTGTATTTGCCGAAACGTTTGTGTTCGTCGGTCAGCATGTAGGCATCGTCAGGTTTTTCAGCGGCATGGTTCGGATTGTTGGCTTCAGCAGGTTTGCCGTTGAGCAAAACCGCTTTGCTGTTTACAAAACCGCGCGCTTCTTTGTTGGAAGACGCCAAACCGGTTTTCACCAAAGTCTCAACTACGTTGAGGCTCTCGGAAACTTCAAAAGTCGGCAGGCCGTCGAGTGCCAGCTGCTCGAAGTCGCTTTCGGTGAGATGGCTTTGGTCTTCGGCAAACAGGCTTTCAGAAATGCGTTGGGCGGCGGCAAGGGCCTCTTCGCCGTGAATCAGACGGGTCATTTCCTCGGCGAGAATGCGTTGCGCTTCTGGCTTGGTGCCGCTGGCTTTGTCTTTCGCTTCGATGGCATCGATTTCTTCGATGGACAGGAAGGTGAAGTATTTCAGGAATTTATACACATCGGCATCGGCGACTTTCAGCCAGAATTGGTAGAACTGATACGGAGAAGTTTTCTTCGCATTCAACCATACCGCGCCGCCTTCGGTTTTACCGAATTTGGTGCCGTCTGATTTGGTTACCAAAGGCAGGGTCAGGCCGAATACTTGTTTTTGGTGCAGACGGCGAGTCAAGTCGATACCGGCAGTGATGTTGCCCCATTGGTCGGAACCGCCGATTTCCAGGACTGCGCCATGACGTTTGTTCAATTCGGCAAAGTCGTAGCCTTGCAGCAGGGAGTAGGCGAACTCGGTAAAGGAAATGCCCACATCGTCGCGCTCGATACGCTGTTTGACGGATTCTTTATTCAGCATGGCGTTGACGGAGAAATGCTTGCCGATGTCGCGCAGGAAGTCGAGGCAGTTCATGCTGCCGAACCAGTCGGCGTTATTGGCCATAATGGCTGCGTTATCGCCGTCAAAGCTTAAGAAAGGGGTCAGTTGATTGCGGATGCTTTCTACCCAGCCGGCAACGGTTTCGGCAGAATTCAAGCTGCGTTCGGTGGCTTTAAAGCTTGGGTCGCCGATCATGCCGGTCGCACCGCCCACCAAAGCAATCGGCGTATGGCCGGCTTGTTGGAAACGGCGCAATGCCAATACAGGCAGCAAGTGGCCGATGTGCAGGCTGTCGGCTGTCGGGTCAAAACCGCAATAGAGGGAAATTTTTTGTTCGTTTAGCAAAGCGTCTAAGGCTTCGATGTCGGTAGTTTGGGCGATTAAGCCACGCGATTGTAGGTCTTTGATGACGCTCATTGTTATCTTCCAAAAAAATTAGCAGTTTTACAAACTGCTAATTGTAACAAATTTCATCGGATGAATGGCTATGGCTTACTGAAGAAGCGTGTGTTTTTCAGAAAAACGCTTGGCCAGTTCTCTGCCGCCGTAAGGGTTGATGTGGTCTCTATCGGAATAAACCGGCAATCCGTTAATTTTGAAATTTTCCGGAATATAGGCAGTGGCATCAATAATGTGCACATTGGCATATTTTTCTGCCAATTCTTTGATGCGTTCATTTCCTTTGGAAGTAACTGTTTCATCAATGGCAAGATTCTGACTAAATCCCGGTATGCGGTAAGACAGAATATAGGCGCGCAAGCCGTTGTATGACAGATTAGGGTTGTCTATCATCAGGTAAACCGCTTGTTTTTCCGAAGAAAGTTTTTGCAACATGAGGTCGAATTTTTTGAAAAAATCGGCATCGTAAGCAAGGGAGTGGCTGTTTTCAGGCATTTGGCTGCCCCAGCGCATGACCAAAAGCACTTTTGAGTATTGGGGCAGATGCTCTTTGGCATACTGATAAACGGCACGGCAGGAGGCGTTTTGCTTGAATACGGGGGCGGCATAACCCTCTACATAGGCACAACTGTCCGCGGAAACCATTGCTGCCGACCAGTTTTCTTTTTTGCCGACGGTATCAAAAAACGTTTTATATTGGTCGGCATGCGAATCACCTAGAATCAGTAATTCCGGCTGTTTGTCGGTATCGCCCCAAATACACTGTTTGTCGGTATTGTTGTGACAAGAAGTGTAGGAACGCGCTAATCCCATACGGTCGTATTGCTCCATAAACGGGAGCTTCATGGCAAGAAAAGGCGTAATGGCCAAAACAAGCATGGGGACGGCATAAACCCATATCACAGATTGGGCAAAAGAGCCTTTCCAGTGTTTAAACGGCTTCTCGACAAAATAATAAGAAAGCAGAGAGAGTGCAAACATTAAGACAATCGCGACCGCAGTCGAATACGAAGGCAGATTGTTTGAACCGATGTATCTCATAAAAGCCAATACAGGCCAATGCCACAGATACAGTGAATAGGAAATCAAGCCTATGCCGACAGTAATCTTCCATTGGAAAAATTTTTTCAGCCGGTGTTCAAATTGATTGAAATAAATGAATGCGGCGGCGGCCAAACAAGGAATCATGGCGGCAGGCCCTGGGAAATAGGCGGTTTTTTCCGTATAGGTAAACAGGCAGAAAAACAGTACGCATACGGAAAGTAATACGCCTACCGCTGCATATTGATTGCCGGTATCCAGCCCTTGTTGTTGCCGGTATTGCATCCACACTGCCGTCAATGAGCCGATCAGCATTTCGCAGGCGCGCAGATGGGGAAGATAATATTTATCCAGTGCAGTTGGTATAAAAGAGGCCAAAATGCTGAATACGCATAGCGTGATGAGGAAGGCAAACTGGGTGCGCCAACTTTTGCGGACAACCAGTAACAGCAATATCGGGAAGACGAAATAATATTGCTCTTCGACCGATAAAGACCAAATGTGAAGCAAAGGTTTTTCTTCTTGTATGGGGTCGAAATAGCCCTGACCCTTTGCAAAAAAGATATTGGAGATGAACCCCAAGGTGGACAGGGCTGTCCTCCATAAAAGGAAGAAATCATCTTTGGTGAATAAAAGAAAGCCGCATATCAGCGTTACCGTCAATACGGTAAAAAATGCGGGCAGTATCCGCTTGATACGGCGGATGTAAAATTTTTTGAACGAGAAAATCCCGCTGCTCATTTCACGATGGATAATCATCGTGATCAGAAAGCCGGAAATGACAAAAAAGATATCAACACCAAGAAAGCCGCCAGGCAGCCAGTTTTTTTCAATATGGAAAACGACAACGGATAGAACAGCAACGGCACGCAATGTATCAATATCTGGGCGGTAAGATAAAACTTTGCTCATAATATTTTGATTTTAATAAATTTTATTTTAATAGCGTCGTCTGAAAAGTGATTCCTGCCGAGAATGGCAGTATTTCGGAGGTCGGCCATCGTTTGTCAGTACTGGGCAGTTTGTTTGCCTTCTTAGAATGATTGCTGATGATATGCGTTTGAATAGTAATAGATTAGAGTAGGAATACAGTTGATAGTTTCAACATAATATTTAATATGTTGTTTTTATAATGAATCAATACGATGTGGTATTGTTTAATTATTTATTGTCATATCAATGGTATTGTTATTGATGATGTAACCTTGCGCTATTTTTAGGTAAGGCGTCGACAAGAAACGAGAGATTTTAAGAGAGAAAAATTACGGGCTATGCCCGCATTTATTATGGAGATGATGTCTTGTTTTGTTGATATTTCAAGACATGAGGTCGTCTGAAAATAAATTCAGACGGCCTTAATCTTAGAAAAGGCCGTCTGAAAAAAGCGTTACGCTGGGTTTATACGTTAAACAGGAAGTGCATCACATCGCCGTCTTGTACGACGTATTCTTTGCCTTCCACACGCATTTTGCCGGCTTCTTTGGCTTTGGCTTCGCCGCCGAGCGAGACAAAGTCGTCGTAGGAAATGACTTGGGCACGGATGAAGCCGCGTTCAAAGTCGGTGTGAATCACGCCGGCGGCTTGTGGGGCTGTGTCGCCTTTGTGGATGGTCCAAGCGCGGACTTCTTTTACGCCGGCGGTAAAGTAGGTTTGCAGGCCCAAGAGGTCGTAGCCGGCACGAATCAGGCGGTTCAGGCCCGGTTCTTCCAAGCCCATTTCGGCGAGGAATTCGGCTTTTTCGTCGTCTTCCAGTTCGGCGATTTCGCTTTCCATCGCGGCGCATACGGCCACAACCGGCGCGTTTTCTTTTTCAGCCAATTCTTTCAGGCGGTCGAGGTGCGGGTTGTTTTCAAAACCGTCTTCGGCAACGTTGCCGACATACATGGCAGGTTTGGCAGTCAGCAGGAACAGCGGCTTGAGCATGGCGAGTTCTTCTGCGTCCAAACCGAAGGAGCGTACAGGCTTGCCTTCGTCCAAATGCGGCAGCAGTTTTTTGCACAGATCGACCAGTTTTTGCGCGTCTTTGTCGCCTGAGCGTGCGCGTTTTTCTTCACGGACGATGGCTTTTTCGACGCTGGCCAAGTCGGCCAGTGCCAACTCAGTGCCGATGGTTTCGATGTCGGCAATCGGATCGACTTTGCCTGCAACGTGAACGATGTTGTCGTCGTCAAAGCAACGTACAACGTTAACAATCGCGTCAGTCTCGCGGATGTTGGCGAGGAACTGGTTGCCCAAGCCTTCGCCTTTGCTCGCGCCTGCAACCAAACCGGCGATGTCGACAAATTCGACGATGGCAGGCTGCATTTTTTGCGGATTGACGATTTTTGCCAATTCGGCCATACGCGGATCGGGGACTTCAACGATGCCGACGTTGGGTTCGATGGTACAGAAAGGATAGTTTGCCGCTTCGATACCCGATTGGGTCAGCGCGTTAAAGAGGGTGGATTTGCCGACGTTGGGCAAACCGACGATGCCGCATTTCAAGCTCATGTTTTTTCCTGAAAAGATAAAAGTTTAACGGCGGATTATAGCATATTGTGGAGGTACTCAAAACAGCTGCAATGCTGGCGTGTTCTTATGATAAAAGGCCGTCTGAAAAAAGAGGGGTAGGCATTCAGCTTATTATTCCTCAGAAGAATGAGTAAATGAATAAAGCCGTTAAATAAAACAATTTTTCGGACAGGAGGCTTAAGATCAAACCTGAAAGAATGCCCAGTACCCAATAAATCATCTGACGGTATTTCGGGTCGGATGCGCTACGCAACATTTTAAAATACAAAACCAGACAGCCGAACATGCAGATTGTTTGAAACAGAATGAGGGGGAGGCTGTCAATGGCTCCGGGAATCGAATCATGAACGATTATTGTCCCTATGCGTATGCATAAATAAATTAAAGCCGAGCCTGACGCCGAATGCCCAAAAGGGACGGGCGTGTCGGATGAATCGGGTGTTTTGTGGGGTTGAAGCCTGCCGAATAACAAGATAAATACAATGTCAAACATAATGATAGTTGCCTTGGCGTAAGATGTTTTCGTTTTTCAGACGGCCTCAGGAGTGTCTGAAAGCTTATTGTGCGGCGATATGGGGCAGTGTCGCGGTAAGGTATGTCAGTAGGTCGACCATCCATCATGCTGAAGTGCTTGCCATGCTTAAGTGAACACTTTGAATTAGCAGAGGGTTATCTGCTATTTCCCAAAATAGTCCGAAATACAGGACAAGCTTAATGAATAGGGGGAAGAGTGGCAAGCAGGTTGAGAAACCGAATGGGTTCGCAGGTAAAACCTTTACCGCGGTTCGCAGTTAGTTTAAAGGCCGTCTGAAAATTGTTTCAGACGGCCTTTTTTCCGTGCTGCCTTAGCCGGTATTACGCAGACCTTGCGCCACGCCGTTGATGGTCAGGTGAACCATCAGCAGGGCGTGCGGATTGTCGGGTTCTTTGCGCAGGCGTTTGAGCATGGCGACTTGCAGGCCGTTGAGGGCGTTCAGGTATGGAATCCTCAAGGCAAGCGAACGGGCGAGGCTGCGGTTGTCGCGCAGGAGCTCTTCGGTTTGCAGCAAGTCGAGCAGTGCTTTGCGGCTGCGTTGGTATTCTTCCTTGATCATGCCGAAGATGACTTTTGCTTTATCGGGTGACTCGCTCAAGCCGGCATAGTTTTCCGCCAAGGTGATGTCGGTTTTCGCCATCACTTGTTCCATGTTGGAGAGCATGGCTTGGAAAAACGGGTTGCTTTGGGCGTGTTCGCGCAGTGCGGCCAGTGTGTCGGGTTTGCCTTCGCACAAGGTTTCCACTGCGCTGCCGAAACCGTACCAAGCCGGCAGCATGAGGCGGTTTTGCATCCATGAGAATACCCATGGAATCGCGCGCAAGTCCTGAATCCGCGCCAAGGTTTTGCGGCTGGCGGGACGGCTGCCGAGGTTGAGGGTGGCGATTTCCTGAATCGGGCTGGTTTGCAGGAAGTAGTCGATGAAGTCGGGATGGGTAATCAGTTCGCGGTAGTATTTGAACGATACGTCCGACAAATCCTGCATCAGTTTGGCATCAGGGTCTTTTTTATCCGGCAGGATGCTGGCTTCCAAAGTCGCGGCAACCAAGGTTTCCAAGTTGCGTTGGGCATTGCCCGGGTCGGCGTATTTGGCGGTAATGACTTCGCCTTGCTCGGTAATGCGGATTTGTCCGGCAACGCTGCCTGCTGGTTGCGCCAAAATGGCTTGGTAAGATGGGCCGCCGCCGCGACCTACGCTGCCGCCGCGGCCGTGGAACAGACGCATGCGGACATCGTATTTTTTGAAGAGTTCGACCAAGCCCAACTCTGCCTGATACAGACACCATGAGCTGGTAACGTAGCCGCCGTCTTTGTTGGAGTCGGAGTAGCCGAGCATGATTTCTTGGATGTTGCCGCGGCTTTCGAGCAGGGCATCATACCAGTCGAGGCGGAACATGGTTTCCATGACAGGACAGGCGTTTTCGAGCGCTTCAATGGTTTCAAACAGAGGCACGATATTGATGCGGCTGTGCGGTTTGCCGTTTTCCACCACCAACAGGCCGCTTTCTTTCAGCAGCAATGCCAAGGCGAGCAGGTCGCTGGGTTGTTCGCAGTTGGAAATAATGCTTTGTGTGACGGCATCTTCACCGAATTCGTCTTTGATTTTGCGCGCTTCGTTGAAAATTGCCAGTTCGTGGCGGGTATGGTCGCTGTATGTGATGAACGGGCTGTACAGCGGACGTTGATGGCTCAATTCGCGCAATAAGGCGGTTTGTTTTTGCTCTTCGTTCAGGCTGTTGTAGTCTTCCAAGCCTGCATGTTGGAAAAGCTCGGCAACCACATCGGCGTGTTTGCCTGCGTGTTGGCGCAGGTCGAGCGGCATCATGTGGAAGCCGAACACGGATACGCTGCGGATAATATTGGCCAGACGGCCTTCCGCCAGCAGTTGGCTGCCGTTTTCGTGGAGCGAGCGTTGCAGTTTTTTCAGGTCGTTGAGGAACTCTTCGACCGTGGCATAAGGCTCGAGGAAGCCGAATTTGCAGCCCATGCCCAAACCGAGTGAGCGTGCTTTGCCCATAGCGCGTGCCATGATGTAGGCGATGGCGCGGCGGTAGGGTTCTTCGGTGCGGGCGATTTCTTCGTCAGGCGAGAGGGCGGCCAGTGCCATCACGTCGTCGTTGACTTTGACGCGGCGGATGGAGAGCGGCAATTCGCGGTAAAGTTTGTCGAGTTCGCCGCGATAGAAGCGAAATACTGCGTCGGCATGCCGTCTGAACGCAAAACGCAAGGTTTCGGCAGAAACGAACGGGTTGCCATCGCGGTCGCCGCCGATCCAGCCGCCGATTTTGAGGATATTCGGAACGCGGACGCCGGGATAGGCCGTCTGAAAATCGCGTTCCATTGTGCGGTAGAGCTTGGGCAGGGCTTCAAAGAAGCTCATCGGGAAGATGGATACACCGTTATTGATTTCGTCGTTGACGCTGAGTTTGTGGCGGCGCGTTTCGCTGGTCTGCCACAGGCCCAAAAGGACAGTGTCGATTTCGCGGCGCAACTGAGCTAGTGCTTCGGGGTTGGTGCAGCGTTCGCGTTGCGGCAGCAGCGCGCGGATGCGGCGGTTGAAGCTCAAGACGGTTTGACGTTGTACTTCGGTCGGGTGCGCGGTCAAAACGGCGGTAACGACCGTGTTGTCCAGTTGTTGCTGCACCGCTTTGCCGTTGACTTTTCCGGCTTTGAGCTTGCGCACGGTTTCCGTCAGGCTGCCTTCGGCACTGTTGTGTCCGGCCTCTTCGTGGATTTGGCGGCGGCGTTCGTGGTGTACGTCTTCGGCGATGTTCAAAATCTGCGCGAACAGGCCGCAGGCCAAGGTTAAATCGTGGGTTTGTTGTTCGTCCAATTGCGGCAACACCTTCTCAATCAGGGCAGCACTGTCGTCTGAGGTCGATAATAGCTTAACGGTTTCGACCACCAAAGGCGATGCTTCCTCATGCAGCAGATTGAAAAGAGACTGTTTTAAAAATTCCGCATCCGCTGCCAGAGCGGCATCTTTTGGATTATTCAAGATATGCAGTTGCATGATTTTTCTCTTATTTAAATGTTAATTTGGGTGTATCGTGAATCCATTGTATAGCAGATTTTTATAAACTGCCAATGGTAACACCCGATACATTTCAAACCGGAAAACGGCCGTCTGTATCCGCCGCGTGGTCGCTGTCTGTAAAATGCCGTAAAATATTGCCCATCAAAACAGAGGCGAGAAACCCATGATTGAATTTCCCAACCAACCCGATTTTCCTGAGCAACACACCGCCGTCGCCGTCGGCACTATCAACATGAGCCAGCAGGCGATAAGGGTGTTGATAGAGAATGCCACCGAAAAGGCAAGTATCCTGACCATTGCCCGCGTTGCCGCCATTCAGAGCATCAAACAGACTGCCAACCTGATTCCGCTGCACCTGCCCGGCCGCATCATCGGCGTGCAGGTTGATTTCGATATTAACGTTGAGTTGGCCTGCCTGAAGGCCACGCTGACCGTCCAAGCGCACAGCAACGGCAGCATTGCCACTGAAGCTCTGACCGGCCTCAATTTGGCGCTCTTGAGCGTTTACGACATGATGAAAGACGTTGACCGCAATATGATGCTCAGCGGCATCCGCCTAGAATCCGAAACCAGCAGCGAAGGCCGTCCTTTCCTGTTTGACAACGCATACGAAAATATTAATTTCTAAACCATTCAGGCCGTCTGAACATTGGGTTTCAGACGGCCTTATTATTATGATGAACGATCAACAACTCTTGCGGTTCAGCCGCCATATCTTGCTTGACGAAATCGGTATCGAAGGCCAAGAAAAACTCTTGGCTGCCCATGTGCTTGTTGTCGGTTGCGGCGGGCTGGGTGCGGCGGCCTTGCCGTATCTTGCCGCCGCCGGCATCGGCAGCCTGACGATTGCCGATGCTGATACCATCGACGAGACCAATCTTCAACGCCAAATCACGTTTACCGAAGCCGACATCGGTAAAAACAAGGCTTTGGTGATGCAAGGCCGTCTGAAACAAATCAACAGCCAAACACACATTACAGCTATTGCCGAATTTCTCGATGAGGCCAGGCTTGTCGAATTGGCAAACGCCGCCGACATCATCCTTGATTGTTCCGACAATTATCCCACACGCCAAGCGGTCAACCGCGCCGCCGTTGCCGCGCGCACGCCTTTGGTTTCCGCCGCGGCCGTCGGCTTTGACGGACAAATCGCCGTGTACCGTCCCGATCTTCCCGATACGCCTTGCTATGCCTGCCTGTTTGACGGCGAACAAGCCAGCGACGGCGCTTGTGCATTGTTCGGCGTTTTTTCGCCATTGGTCGGCGTTATCGGAACGACCCAAGCCGCCGAAGCGCTTAAAGTGCTGATCGGTATCGGTACGCCGTCGCACGGCAAACTTTCTACCTACAACGCGTTGAGCGGAAAATGGCAGCAATACGGGGTGAAACACAATCCCGAATGCCCGGTTTGCAGCGGCCGTTAAAGACAAAAAGCAGGGTAGGGGTTTCAATATTGCCTCAGCCAATCCGCTAGAGTAATCATACTTATCTTTCATTAAACTTGAAGGAAGGCGTTTCTTCCCTTTTCAGACGGCCTGTGGCACGATATGATTCAATGATTAATAAATTTTTTGAGGCCGTCTGAAAAGGGATAAGGAGAAACCGGCTTAATGAATATTATTCGTGCCTTATTGGTGGTATTGGGTTGCCTGGCTTTGGGCGAGGCAACCGTTTGGATTTTGGGGTTGAAGCTGCCGGGCAGTATTGTCGGCATGGCTTTGCTGTTTGCCGCGCTTCAGGCGGGCTGGGTCAAATTGTCTTGGGTGGGCGAACTGGCAGACATTTTGATGGCAAACCTGACTTTGTTTTTGGTGCCGCCTTGCGTGGCCGTCATCAGCTATTTGGACGTGATTGCAAACGACTGGTTTTCAATTTTGACGGCCACAATCGGCAGTACGATCTGCGTATTGTTGGTGACCGGCAAAGTGCATGAGTGGGTCAGGAGGCGGATGTGATGAATATAGACGGGCTGTTGCGCATGCCCTCAGTCATGCTGTTCCTGACTTTGGCCGTATATGCTTTGGCGGTGCAGATTCGGACGCGCACGGGGAATGTGCTGTGTAATCCGGTATTGATCAGTACGCTGGTGTTGATGGGGTATTTGAAGGTATTTTCCATCGATTACGAGCTGTACCATTCTGCCTCGCGCTTTATTGATTTTTGGTTGAAACCGGCAGTCGTGTTGCTGGCCGTGCCGCTTTATCGAAATTGGGACCGTATCCGCAGCCAGTGGTTGCCGGTGGTGTTGTCGCAGTTGGCGGGCAGCGTGACAGGCATTGTTACGGGCGTGTATTTTGCCAAATGGTTAGGTGCTTCGCATGAAGTGATTTTGTCGCTGGCTTCCAAATCCGTGACGAATCCGATTGCGATTGAAATCACAGCGTCTATCGGCGGTATTCCGGCGATTACGGCGGCAACGGTGATTATTGCCGGACTTTTTGGCCAGATGGCCGGATATAAAGTGTTGAAAGGAGCATTGTATATGCCTTCTTCAGTGGGAATGTCTTTGGGTACGGCCTCACATGCGATGGGTATTGCGGCGTCTTTGGAATACGGCCGCCGTATGGCCGCGTATGCCGGCTTGGGCTTGACGCTCAACGGCGTGTTGACGGCGATATTGGTGCCTATCTTGATTCCCTTATTGGGCGTATAGCGTTTAGGCCGTCTGAAAATAGTGTAAACAGGAGAAAATAATATGGCTGTAAATTTGACTGAAAAACGTGCAGACGAATTGTTGGAAATCGACGGCATCCGTCTGTTTACAGGTCGTGCCGGCATCAAACAACAAGACCGCGACGATTTGACACTGATGGTGTTGGGCGGCGGACATACAGTGGGTGCGGTGTTTACGCAAAACCGTTTCTGCGCCGCGCCGGTGCATATCGCCAAGTCACATCTGTTTGACCAAGACGGCGTGTGTGCCTTAGTCATCAATACGGGCAATGCCAATGCGGGTACCGGCGCACAAGGCCGTCTGGACGCGATTAAAGTGTGCGCGGCGGCGGCAGAACAGGTCGGCTGCCAATCCAATCAGATTATGCCGTTTTCAACCGGCGTAATTTTAGAGCCGCTGCCTGTGTATAAAATCGTGGCCGCTTTGCCGCAAGTACGACCTGCATTCTGGTCGGACGCGGCGCGTGCCATCATGACGACGGATACTGTACCGAAAGCTGCTTCACGCACAGGCTTGGTCGGCGAAAAGCACACAGTCCGCGCTACCGGCATCGCCAAAGGCTCGGGCATGATTCATCCGAACATGGCGACCATGTTGTCGTTTATTGCCACTGATGCCAAAGTGTCCCAACCGATTTTGCAGCTGATGACGCAAGAAATCGCAGACGAGAGTTTCAATACGATTACCGTGGACGGCGATACCAGCACCAACGACAGCTTCGTGATTATGGCGACAGGCCGTTGCGGTCAGAGCGAAATCGACAATACCGCCGATCCGCGCTATACGCAGCTCAAAGCCTTGCTCGGTTCGCTGGCTTTGGAACTGGCGCAGGCGATTGTCCGTGATGGCGAGGGTGCGACCAAGTTCATCACGGTTGAAGTGCAAAACGCTAAAACCCGCGAAGAGGCGCGCAAAGTGGCTTATGCCGTCGCCCATTCGCCTTTGGTGAAAACCGCTTTCTTTGCCTCCGACCCGAACTTGGGCCGTCTGTTGGCAGCCGTCGGCTATGCCGGTATTGAAGACTTGGATGTTGATGCTTTGAAAATGTGGCTGGATGACGTGTTGGTGGCCGAAAACGGCGGCCGTGCGGAAAGCTATACCGAAGAAGCAGGACAAGCGGTGATGAACCGTCCGGAAATCACCGTCCGCATCGATTTGCAACGCGGCGATACGACGGCGGCTGTTTATACCTGCGATTTGTCGCACGAATATGTGTCGATTAACGCGGATTACCGTTCTTAAAAACCTTTATCCTTGTTTTCAGACGGCCTTTGAGAAAAGTATCAAGGCCGTCTGAACACATTGACTGCGTGTTTATGATGAAATTTCCCCAGACTTGGGCGGCGCGCCTTGCCCACAAAATCCGCCAAACCAAACGCCTGTCGAAAAAGAGCATTGCCCTTCTGTTTTTGCTGGCAGGATCGGCATTGGTTGCCCTGACGGCTTTGATGTTTGCGTACTTGGCGGATTTGGCTTTGGAATGGAACGCCTTGTTGGTGGGAAAATATCCGTGGTTTGCGTGGGTGGCTTTGCCGTTGGGTTTGCCGCTTTTGGCATGGTTTACGCGCAAATTTGCGCCGTACACTTCCGGCAGTGGTATTCCGCAGGTCATCGCTTCGTTGTCTTTGCCTTATGGCGCGCAGAAAACCCGTTTGATTCGTCTGGGCGAAACCTTTTTTAAGATTCCGCTGACGTTTTTGGGCATGATTTTGGGGGCGTCGATCGGCAGGGAAGGGCCGTCTGTACAAGTGGGTGCGGCGGTCATGAACGCTTGGGGTGCGTGGTGTAAAAAGCACGGGCTGGCGTTTAGGGGCATGCAGGAAAATGATTTGATTGCCGCAGGTGCGGCCGGCGGTTTGGCGGCGGCATTTAACGCGCCTTTGGCCGGCGTGGTCTTTGCCATCGAAGAATTGGGGCGCGGCGTGCTTTTGCGTTGGGAGCGCCAAATCCTGATGGGAGTGTTGGCGGCCGGTTTCATTCAAGTGGCGATACAGGGCAACAACCCGTATTTCTCAGGTTTTCAAGGGCATGAGCTGCCAAACATGCTGATGTGGGCCGCGGTGTCGGGCATAGTCTGCGGCGTGGCCGGTGGATTGTTCGGCAGCTTTTTGTATCGCGGAGCGGCGGCATTCGCACCGGTACGCTGGCGCAGTTTCATCCGCCGCCATTTGTTGGTGGTCGCCTTTGCAATGGGTATCTTGCTCGCGCTGCTCGGCACGTTTTATCAAGGTAAAACCTATGGCACGGGCTATCACGAAGCCGCAGCTGCACTCAAAGGCGCGTATGAAGCGCCGTTCGGCTTGGCAGTCGCAAAATGGGCGGCAACCGTGTTCAGCTATTGGGCAGGCATTCCCGGCGGCATCTTCACGCCGTCGTTAACCATCGGTGCGATGATAGGCGAACACATGGCTTCTTTCGCACAACTGGGCGACGCGTCCAATGTCGCGGTTTTGCTCTGCATGGCCGCATTCCTTGCCGCCGCGACCCAATCGCCGTTGACCGCAGCCGTGGTGGTAATGGAAATGACGGGCGGACAGAATTTACTGTTTTGGATGCTGCTGACTTGTATCTTCGCTTCGCAAGTCTCGCGCCAATTCTCGCCGCATCCGTTTTACCATGCCGCAGGTTTGCGCTTCAGACGGCATATTGAAGCCGAAAGCGGACATGTTCAGCACGAGAAAAAAGAATAGGTCGGTATATAAAAGGCCGTCTGAAAATCAGATTTCAGACGGCCTGAGACCTTTGCAAAATTCC
>NZ_KV799979.1:1551-2773 GCF_001810105.1 Neisseria sp. HMSC068C04 | reverse complement strand
CGGGCGGGATTTTCAGCAGCGGATCGGTTTCGGGATCATAGCTGTACAATTCGGCGGGTACCGGAATGTCTTTACTTCATAGCGATCCAATACTTTTAACTGAAAAGGCCGTCTGAAAAGAGGGCAAGCTTTTCAGACGGCCTTACTTTACTTTTTGACAAATAGAAAGACAAACAGTTATTCAGGCGAATAAACAACCATTACACCATCCGGAAATTCCCCTTTCCAACCACAAGGAAAGCCACCATTTTTATAGACTTCAATTTGCTTTTCAATAAAATCATCTTTTATTTTAGAAAAGATCCCATATGCAGCAAAAGTTAAGAAGTCATTATAAACAAAATCTATAAACGGCTCAGGAAACAAATCTTGATTTTCTTGTTGTAGCTGTAAAATTAAATTCCATAACTGATCTTTATAGGTTCTCCACAAATATTCCGCTTTTAATTCTGCTTCCATGGTCATTCCTTCAAAAAGGTAAGTCAGAGGGGTTCTTTCACCAAGCAAATCTGGGTAGCTGCTATATATGGTGTAATCTGGATCTTGCGTTTCATATAAATCTTGAGCCTCTGATTTATCATGAATAACAAAATACCCTTGAAGATTAAAATTCCCATGAAAAAATGGTGGGCTTTTTAAAATCTCAAATAATTCTTTTTGTTTACTATTAAATCTAATTTTCAATTTTTCTAACATATTAGTAACCTCTTAAAATACCATCCCATTGTTGATCCGTAGCACCAGATCTTTTCATAATAGGCTCTCCTCTTTGTAACATTCTTCGCAAAGATTTCTGCAAAGCCAGCAACTTGCTCTTTTGTTGGAGGCATGACCCTTTTGATCCTATTCTAACAATTGCTCTTTGAACAGCACCAGAGTACGCTTCATGATTAGAATTATGCTGAGCATTCCCAAACCAAGGGCTTCCCTTTCTTGGATGATCATTAACATTTCTTGGCAATCCTATCAAATTACCTAAATTATCTACATCCATACCATGACACCTTAAAATATTGCCTGAATCCTCCTTCTTAAAAATATCTTGGGGAATAATGTGATGAACCTGATATTTTCCTCTGTCTTGTTCTCCAGCACGCTCCCAAAACTTATCTCTATAGTTCTTCAATCCCAACGGATCGACCCATATAATTGGATTCGGTGCATACTCAAACAAGTTTATCCCTCCCTGCAACCCAATCGGATCCTGACTTACAAACCGCCC
>NZ_KV799979.1:0-1451 GCF_001810105.1 Neisseria sp. HMSC068C04 | reverse complement strand
TTTGAGGCCGTCTGAAACGGTTTCGTTACGGATTTTGCCCCATGCTTCGTATTCGGCTGTCCATACGGCTTCGCCTTTTGCATTGTGTGCAGCAATCGGTGTGCCGAGATGGTCGAGTTGGTAATAAACCAATTCGGGCTGCGCTTCGGACTGCCCTTGGGGTTCGGGTGGGATTTTTAGCAGCGGATCGGTTTCGGGGTTGTAGCCGTAAGGTTCTGCAAATGCGCGAATGTCTTTACTTTATGGCGATCTAATATTTTTAACTGAAAAGGCCGTCTGAAAAGAGGGCAAGCTTTTCAGACGGCCTTTTCAAACCAACCCATGCACATGAATTAAAATTTCAAACGGGGTACAGTTTTCTCATCATTTATTCGTTGGAAAAAACGATCATTTTCCCTTCCGGATAATCTCCTTTCCAGCCGCAAGGGAAACCGTTATGTTGGTAAACATATAAAATATCTTTCCAAATCTCCGGTATGTAGTTATTGGCGTAACAATTCAATAAAATCCTCATATTGTCAGGCATTGTTTCCTCTAGTAAATTTGCCCCCCCCTCTATCGTGAGCTTTTTATCTGCCCCATGAAAATCCTTATCTAGGGCTCCCAGGCAATTGGTATTAATTAATTTACTACCAACCAAGTAGTGCCAATCGAAATTCTCCAAACCCGAGAATTGCTGAGTATCTATAATTTCCTCCCATTCATCCCATTCATCGCTTAACAGATATCTGGCTTCTTCCGGAGAAGTGGTAACGATAAATTTTTCACGATCGCCGTCATAAGGACGGGAAAAGAAACTGTCTGATGACAAAAAATCAACCACAGGTTGCGCTGATTCAAGTATTTGGTTCCAAGTTTTTTTCATTGCTATTTACCTCTTACATGTTTACGAATAACAGCTTCCCAATCTATCTTAACTCCAGCCGTGCCTCCCGGATGTTCATTACCATACATGGTTATTTTGCCTTTTTCTAATTCGGCTCTTAAAGCCTGTTGCACAATACTTAATTTCTTACAGCCACTAAGCCCGGGAATCTTCATGCGATTGGCAACTTTCAAAGCCTGCCTTACCGCAGCACTGTATGCACGATGATTACCGTTATGTATTGTTTTACCATACCCGTTACCGCTTTGGGAAGTAACGGCCGAAGTTTTTGGTAAAGCTATCAGATTTTCAGCCGAATGCTCGTTAAAATTCGAACATAACGCGCGAGCTAGTCGTAATGTATCTTGGTCTTTAGGAATAATGTGGTGGACTTCATGATCGGCAGCCAATGTCCCATACCGATCTTTCCAATTTCTTACCCATATGCTATCCAACCCTGAAGGGTCTACCCATTGAACGGGGTTTTTCACATAAACATAAATGTTCAATCCGCCATCCAAACCAATCGGATCCTGACTCACAAACCGCCCAATTTCAGGGTCGTAATAGCGGAAACGGTTGTAGT
>NZ_KV799978.1:0-379 GCF_001810105.1 Neisseria sp. HMSC068C04 | reverse complement strand
ACAAGGAGAAAATCATGCCGCAGGAAGTCACTTTACAATTGGGCAAAAAAGGGCCGGAAAGCTTCAAATTGGCAGGAGCGGTGGCGGATCACCATACCGCTGGCGAACTGGCCGGCTTTTTAGATTTAAAATGGCCGTCGAAACAATTGGGAGCCGTCACCATTCGCCATGGCGGCCATGATCTGACTATTCCGCATACTTTTTCTGCTATGGGCACGGCATGGTCACAGCCGAAGGGGGAGGGGGTAGTCGGTATCGATTTGAACAGCGGCATCAGTGCCGGCGAACTTATCCGCCATCGTGAAGCCTATGATTTATGGGTTAAGCTGATGAAGCGGATACAGGACAGTGGCTGGCAACGTTATATTTATTTATCCAG
>NZ_KV799977.1:0-767 GCF_001810105.1 Neisseria sp. HMSC068C04 | reverse complement strand
GTAATTATGTTGCTCCTGTAAAAAAAGCCCTCAACGCTTTGCCTTGGGCGTCCACAGCTCTGCCTGGTGTAAAGGGTTTTAAATTGACCGATGAAATACAGGAAGCTTTCAAATTTTTATCTGACATAGAAAAATTAAAGCCATACAGTAAAAAAGCTTTAGGTTTTCAAATCACACACCTTAAGCTGATTGCAGTACAAGAACAGAAGAATATCCTACAAAGCATATGTTGGAATCATCCATGGATGCGCGCGGGTGCGGAGGTGCAACGGCAGGTGGATATGCCCAAAACCTTTATCCGCTTCCACAGCAGCTATGAGGAAGAACCGTATGCCGTCTATCTTCGAAGGTTGAAAGAATCCGGTGGTAGTCATGCGATTGAATCTTACAAACGGAACGGTATACTGCTGCCGCAGGCGGAAAGGGTCAAATACAGGTTGAAGGAAGACCCATTTTCCTATTCACCATACAATATGAAAGCAGAGGAATATGATAGTAGGATGAAATGGATTTTAGACGTAGCAGATAAATATCATAGATTAATGAGTACAGATCCTGGCAGAGCGTACATAGAGAAACATTTACGTATTATCGCTACTTGGGCAAATAGTACCAAGAAAGAAAAAACCGATGGCTATTCGAACGACCCCAAAGGCAATCAGTAAACGTGTTGTGGCAGCTTTGCTGGCCACTATCCTAATTGCACTAATTTCATTAACCGTTCATGCTTTAAACAAGGAGAAAATCATGCCGCAGGAAGTCACTTT
>NZ_KV799976.1:0-22187 GCF_001810105.1 Neisseria sp. HMSC068C04 | reverse complement strand
AGGATTGGCGGGCGGTCATGACGAGACAATTTTAAAATGACGATGAATTTGATATGTTAACTTGGATAATGCCGATGGTAAAGCGAATGGGATGAGTGGAAATAAAGCCGTCTGAAAGGTAATAAATCCAGTTGATTTCAATCCCCTTACCAACAAACTTTAAAACTCTCTACGATTAAATTTTTAAGAAATTTGCGTGAATCAGCTTCCAAAGCTAACTGTTTTTTAATAACTATACCACCTTCTCATTTCTAATGAAAAAAGTACAAATTTAATAGAAAATACTCACCTTCAAACTTAATCGCCTTTAAGAAACGAATGCACTTCTTTCTTCACATCCTCAAGAAAATTGGCAAAATAGCGCTGATTATCCCTATTTTTGCCCTATTGTATTTTTTGTCTGCTTGGATTATGGCTTCATTGCCGCTTAATGAAGAGCAGCCAAAAGGGGAAATTACTTTATTTTTAGTCAGTAACGGTGTGCATACTGATGTAGTCATGCCGCTGAAAAATGATATTTTTGATTGGTCGGATGTCGTCAATCCAAAAGACACGCTCACTGCTGATCCTCAAATAACGCATATCGGTTTAGGCTGGGGGGAACGCAATTTTTATTTATACACGCCTGAGTGGAAAGATTTGACGTTATCCAATGCCTTAGGGGCATTAAGCGGGCTGAACCGTACGCTGATTCATATTACTTATTATTCTTTTGAGCCACGAGAAAATAGCCATGTCGTCAAATTTTTGGTCACGCCTGAGCAATACAGGAATTTAACCAAATCGCTCTTGGCCGGTTTTCAACAAGAAAATGGGCAACCCATCTTGCTAAAAGGAGTTCATCATCAATCTAACGATGCTTTTTACGAAGCCAAAGGGCGCTATCATTTATTCAATACTTGTAACACTTGGCTAAATGACAAATTGGTGGAAAGCGGCCTAAAAGGCGTGTATTGGACTCCTTTTTCTTCGCCCTTGCTGGAACAATACCGATAGTCTCCACGCTTCTCAATTTTTGGGTCTCTGTAAAACTTCAGGCCGTCTGAACTTTTTCAGACGGCCTATATTTTGATAAAAGCTCAAAGCCCTTTATTATATAAATGAAATTTTTTAATGGCATTAAATTTTAATTTTAATAAACAAATAGATTTTAAATTCTATAAAATTATTAAAATAAAGAAATTTTAGAATAAAATTGCCAAAACAAAAAATCAAGCCTTGTTTAATTTCGCTAAAACCTGTAACCTGTATCAAAAATAAACAAGAGAGTCCATCATGTCCCAACACCACCCTACCGACGATATTAAGATTAAAGAAGTCAAAGAGTTACTCCCTCCAATCGCACATTTGTATGAGCTGCCTGTTACGCCTCAAGTTGCCAATTTGGTTTATAAAACACGTCATGAAATTGCGGATTTGGTTCACGGTCGTGACAACCGTTTGCTGGTCATCATCGGCCCATGCTCGATTCACGATACTAAGGCGGCGGTAGAATATGCGCAAAAATTGCTGCCCTTGCGCAAAAAATATGAGAAAGAGCTGCTGATTGTAATGCGCGTGTATTTTGAAAAGCCGCGTACAACCGTTGGCTGGAAAGGCTTGATTAACGATCCGCACTTGGACGGTACGTTTGACATCAACTACGGCCTGCGCCAAGCGCGTCAGTTGTTGCTGACTTTGAACGAAATGGGTATGCCTGCTTCGACTGAATTCTTGGACATGATTACGCCGCAATACTACGCAGACCTGATTTCTTGGGGCGCGATTGGTGCGCGTACGACTGAAAGCCAGGTACACCGCGAATTGGCCAGTGGCCTCTCCTGCCCTGTCGGTTTTAAAAACGGTACAGACGGCAACCTGAAAATCGCCATCGATGCCATCGGCGCCGCCAATCATCCGCACCACTTCTTGTCTGTAACCAAAGCCGGTCATTCCGCGATTGTCCACACCAGCGGCAACCCTGACTGCCATGCGATTTTGCGCGGCGGTAAAGAGCCTAATTACAGTGCGGAACACGTTAAAGACGCGATTGCACAGCTTCAAAAAGCCGGCGTGAGCAGCAAACTGATGGTGGACTGCAGCCATGCCAACAGCCGTAAAGACTTCCGAAAACAAATGGATGTGGCGCGCGATGTTGCGGCGCAGCTGAAAGCCGGTGAAGAAAACATCATGGGCGTGATGGTCGAAAGCCACTTGGTTGAAGGCCGTCAAGACAAGCCAGAAGTTTACGGTCAAAGTATTACGGATGCCTGCATCGGTTGGGATACGACTGAAGAATTGCTGGCCCTGCTTGCCGAAGCGAAAGGTTACCAAGCGTAAGTACGAAATCATTAAAAAGACCAGATATGTTCCGGTCTTTTTTGCGTCTGTCATTTTAATTTCTTTGCTCAAGATACCGAGCAAGTTTTAGTCAGGTTTAACATAAAAACAATATGAGAAAAAATTCAGGCCGTCTAAAAACCCCGATGATTCAGGTTTTCAGACGGCCTGCACTATTTTTCTTTTCAATTAGAACGTATGTTTAACCGTTGCAGTTACACTACGCGGCGTGCCGTAAACGTGAATATCTGGCATGGTGCGATAGCGTTTGTTAAAGACGTTTTCAAAGTCCAAACTGATGCGGGTAGATTTGCCGATTTTGTAATGACCGGTCAAGTCTAGCGTTGCGTACGGACGTTGGGTCAATGCGGCGGCTGCGGCCGGATTGATGTCTGCAGGGTATTCGTCCAGCGTGTGGCTTCGGCTTTGCCAGTTGACGTTGGCACCCAGGTTCAAACGGTCGGTCACGTCATACGCGGTAAAGAGTTTGAACAAATGAACCGGGTAAGACGGATGCAGTTGAACCCCTTCGCTGTCTTTGATTTTGGAACGTGCATAAGACGCATTCAGCAGCCATTTGTCGCTCAGGCGGCCGCCGACAGAGAGTTCCATGCCTTTTGTTGTGGTGTTGTCGGCTGCGCGGTAGTATTCCTCGCCATTTGCGAATTTGCCTGCAACCACGCCCAAATGGTCGCGTTTGTTCATAAAGACGGAGGCGGAAGCATTCAGACGGCCTTCAAACCATGAGGCTTTCAAACCGGTCTCGTAGGTTTTGCCGCGTTGCGGTTTGAGCGCCGCACCATCTTTGGTCAGGTAACGCACTTGCGGACGGAAAATGGTGGTGTAAGACGCATAGGCAGTCAGATTGTCGCCAATGTCGTAGGTTACGCCCAAATAAGGAATGAAAACGTTTTGTTTGTGGCTGCTGTGTGCGAATTTGTTACGGCTGGTGCTGTAACGGTAACGCCAATCCACAAAACGGCTGCCGCCGATAAAGGCGAGCTTGTCGGTCAGTTTGAAACGGGTCGAGCCGTAAACCGACAGGTTTTTCATGCGTGAAAAACCATCGCGCAGATACGGCATATCGGGTTTGGCGATGTTGCCGTCAAATTTACGCAAATCAGGAATCGTCGATTCGCCTTCTTCATAGAAAGACAGGTTTTCTTTGTTGTCCTGATAGCTGATGCCCGCATTGAACTCATGCGAACGGCCCAATGCAGGATAGTGACCATCCAAAGTCAGGGAGAAATCTTGGTCGCGATATTTGCTGCGGTCACGGTCGGATGTAAAGAGCGCGGAATAGTCGGGATTGATTTCGTATGTACCGGCAATGCCTGAAACGATGTCGTTTTTGCCCGAAACATGGCTGTAATCGCCTGTCAGTTTCCAGCCGTTGTCAAACTCATGGCTGAGGGAAGTAAATACTTCGGCACTGGTGTCTTTGCCGTATGCCCAGCGTGCGGAAGAATTGCTGCGTGGCGAAGATTCAAACGGTTTGAATCCGTCTTTGCGATTACCTGCTGCTGTCAGATAGCTGAAACGCGAGCTGCCGGTATTGCGGAAACGGTGTATTTCCGTACCGAGGCGCCATTGGGTTTGCGGCGTGAGATCGTAAGACAAAATGCCATAGAAAGTGTGATTGTGGCGCGAAGTGTTCGGCAGGTAATCGCCGCCGTGGTCGCTGACCAAAATGGCGCGGCCGCGCAAGGTATTGTCGGCATTCAGAGGATGATTGGCATCAAGGACGAAACGGTAGTGGTTCCACAAACCGACACCGGCTTCTACGCTGATGGCTGGCTTGGCAGTCGGTTTTTTGCGTTCCAAAGCAACCGTACCGCCCGGCTCGCCCATACCGCCATTGGACAAACCGCTTGCGCCGCGCACGACGACAACTTGTTCGTACAATGCGCTGTCCAGATTGTTGGTGCCGCGGCGGATGGCTTTACCGTCGTAAAGGAATTTGGGCGCGCCGTCCACGGAAATGCTGTCAATCGCCTGACTGCGTGAAATAAATTGGCTGTGGCCGGAGACGTTGTTGCCCATTTTGCTGTGGAACACGCCCGGTGTTTGTTTCAATACGTCCTGCAGGCTGTCCAAGCCTTGGTCTTCGATTTGTTTTGCCGTTACGACAGACAGGGACTGCGGCGTTTCACGCTGGGTCAGGCGGATGCCTGTCGCAGCAGAGGAAGCGGGAATGGTGTAGTTGGAAGTAGTCTGTTTTCCGACACCTTGGACGGTAACTGTCGGCAAATCGACATGTTCTTGCGGCTGGCTATTTTCTACTTCGGCTGCGAAAGAATACGCCGAACACAAAGCCAGACTGACGGCAAAGCTTAATTTGCCATAAGGAAATACGGGTAGTGACATAGCTTCTCCAGTTAGCTGATGTTTTAATTTGGTGGCAGATTCTATCAAAAAGATGTAGTCCGATGAAACTATGTTCCAATCCCTATTTTCTAAGTAGTTTGTTTAATTAGAAATATTTATTTCTTTACTAGTTATAAATAACTAAAAGGCCATCTGAAAACTGAATCATCAGGTTTTCAGACGGCCTTAATCTTTTTATGATAAGGCAATCAGTCTGCCAATTTTCTTGCCAATTCTGCCAAACGTTTACCTTGTGCAAAGGCAATATCGTTTTCTTCGGCAGTCAATGCCGGCTTGCTGTCATGGCCGGAAACATGGCTTGCGCCGTAAGGCGTGCCGCCGCTTTGGGTATTGCTGAGTGCGGACTCGGTATATGGAATGCCGTTGATGACCATGCCGTGGTGCAGCAGGGGCAGCATCATGGTCAGCAGGGTGCTTTCTTGGCCGCCGTGCAGAGAAGATGTGCTGGTGAATACGGTGGCAGGTTTGCCGACAAGTTCTGCGCCGAGCCAAAGGGGAATGGTTCCGTCGATAAAGTATTTCATCGCGGCGGCCATATTGCCGAAACGTGTCGGGCTGCCGAGCGCGAGGCCGGCGCAATTTTTGAGGTCGTCGGCAGTCGCGTAGGGCGCGCCTTCGTCGGGAACGGCTTTTTCAACGGCTTCGCAAACGGTGGAAACTTTGGGCACGGTACGCAATACGGCTTCGCAACCGTCCACGCTTTCGATACCACGTGCGATTTGGCGGGCAAGGTTGCGCGTGCCACCGTTTTGGGAATAAAAGAGGACGAGGATTTTCAAAGGATTTGGGTTCATTTGGGGTTTCCGTTACAATGCTGTCAGGTTTCAGACGGCCTTTTGAATACTCGGGCTGTCTGAAAAGAAAAATTTCTATTCAAAAATGGGAAAAGGTTATGCCGTTTTCGCAATGGTGGCAAGATTTTTTGAAAAGTAAGGGCGTGGCGTTTGCTTGGTTTGTCGTGCGCCGTTTTGGTGAAGAGCGTGTGCCGCAGGTAGCGGCAAGCATGACGTTCACGACGCTTTTGGCTTTGGTGCCCGTGTTGACGGTGATGGTCGTCATCGCCTCGGCCTTCCCTGTTTTCGACCAATGGTCGGGGGCATTTGTCTCTTTCATCAACCGCACCATCGTACCGCAGGGCGCGGACATGGTGTTTGACTACATCAATGCGTTCCGCGATAAGGCCACCAATCTGACGGCCATCGGCAGTGTGATGTTGGTCGTCACCTCGCTGATGCTGATTCGGACGATAGACAATGCGTTCAACCGGATTTGGCGCGTCAATTCGCAACGGCCTTGGATGATGCAGTTTTTGGTGTATTGGGCGTTGCTGACGTTTGGGCCTTTGTCTTTGGGCGTGGGCCTGTCGGTCGTAATCGGTCAGGTGCAAGTGGTGGGCGGATCGGAATGGCCGAGGGTCATAACCGAGGTTTCATTTATTACGCTGCTGCTGTGGGGCTTATACCGCTTTGTGCCCAACCGTTTCGTTCCCGCCAGCCATGCCTTGGTCGGCGCGGCCGTAACAGCGTTTTGCTTGGAAACGGCACGCTTTTTGTTCGCTTGGTTCATGGGCAACTTTGACGGCTACAAATCGATTTACGGTGCATTTGCCGCAGTACCGTTTTTCCTGTTGTGGCTTAACCTGTTATGGACGCTGGTATTGGGCGGCGCGGTTTTGACCTCGTCCCTGTCCTACTGGCGAGGCGAAGCATTCCGCTGCAGTCTGGATGCGCGCGGCCGCTTTGACGATGTATTGAAAATCCTGCTGCTGCTCGATTCTGCCCAGCAAAACGGCAAGGCATTGCCGGTGCAGGAGTTCAGACGGCATATCAATATGGGCTTTGACGAATTGGGCGAACTTTTGGAAAAACTGGCGCGACACGGCTATGTCTATTCCGGCCGTCAGGGCTGGGTCTTGAAAACGGGAGCGGAGTCCATCGATTTGGCGGAGCTGTTCAAACTCTTTGTCTACCGCCCGCAAACGCTCAACAAAGACAAGGTCAATCAAACGGTTGACCACATCATGCAGCCCTGCTTGGAAACCTTGAACATGACGCTGGCCGAGTTCGGCGCCCATACAAAAAAACAATCCTCTTAAACCTGATGCCGTCTGAAAGCAAAAATATCAAGTTTCAGACGGCCTTTGCTATAATCGGCACACTACTGAATACAATATTCAACCTACAAGGAAAAATAGATGAAAACACCAGCCCTACTCTCTCTGCTCGGTTTGATTCCATCTGCCGCCTTTGCCGCCCATGGCGTAGGCCTCGGCCAACCGCCCAAATATCCGGCCAACTTCACCGCTTTCGAATACGTCAACCCCAACGCCCCCAAAGGCGGCACGTTTACCACGCCTTTCCTCGGTGCTTTTGACACGCTCAACCCCTTTACCCTCAAAGGCAACCACGAATACGGCATCAGCATGCTGACACTCGACACCCTAACCGAGCAAAGCATGGACGAACCTTACGCCGTTTACGGCCTGATTGCCGAAGACATCGCCCTGGCGCCGGACGGCCTTTCCGTTACCTTCAAAATCAACCCCAAAGCCAAATTCCACAACGGCGACCCCGTTTTGGCCAAAGACGTTGCCGCTTCATTTAACATCCTGACCAAAGACAAAGCCGCCGCCCCCATGTACCACTTCTACTGGAGCGACGTGGCCAAAGTGGAAACGCCCAACGACCGCACCGTCGTGTTCCGTTTCAAGCAGCGCAACTCAGAATTACACATGATTCTCGGCAGCCTGCCCGTCTTCTCGCATAAAAGCTATCCCAAAGGCCTGGCCGCCGCTCCCAACAGCCTGCCGATCGGTTCCGGCCCCTACCGTTTTGCCAAAGCCGAAAACGGCCGCATCAGCGAGTTTGTCCGCGACAAAAACTACTGGGCGCAAAACCTGCCCGTGCGCAAAGGCCGCTACAACTACGACCACATCCGCATCAAATACGTCAAAGACGAAGTTGTCCGCATCGAAGGGCTGAAAGGCGGCCAATATGACTTCGTACAAGAAAACGTCGCCCGCAACTGGGCGCGCGCCTACTCCGACGAAGTCCTCAAAAAACGCAATCTGTCCAAACACGAATGGGTACAAAACAGCACAGCCGGCATGCAAGGCTTCGTCATCAATATGCGCCACAAGCCCCTGGACAATATTTACGTCCGCCGCGCCTTGATTGAAAGCTTCGACTACGAAAGCGTCAACAGCCGCATCTTCTACGGCGCATACCGCCGCACCGACAGCTTCTTCACCAACAGCACCATGGCCGCAACCGGCAAGCCTGACAGCGCGGAAACCGCATTGCTCAAATCATTGGGCACCAAGCTGCCCGACGGCGTATTGGATCAAGACGTCCCTATGCCGCCGGTTACCGACCCCAAACTGGGCGTGCGCCCGAACCTGCTCAAAGCACGCGCCCTGCTTGAAAAAGGCGGCTACCAATACAAAAACGGCAAAGCAGTGGACAAACAAGGCAAACCGCTGACCTTTGAATTCCTTGCACCAAGCAAAAACTACGAACGCATTACCGCCAAATGGCAGCGCGACCTCGCCAAAATCGGTATTACCATGAACGTGCGCACCGCCGATTCCGCCGTGTACCAAAAACGCATGAACGACTTCGATTTTGACGTAACCACCGGCTACTACGGCAACAGCGAAAGTCCCGGCAACGAGCAATACGACTACTTCAGCTGCGCCGCCGCCAAAACCGAAGGCAGCCGCAACCTGTCCGGCGTCTGCCACCCCGCGGTTGAAAAACTGCTGACCCATTTCAACAGCTTCACCAACCGCCAAGAGCTGCAAACCACCTCGCGCGCGCTCGACCGACTTATCCGCCACCAATACACCATCGTTCCAAACTGGTTCGCCGACCGCTACCGCGTCGTGTACCGTAACGATGTGGGCATTCCGTCCAAGCTGCCGAAATACTACGATCCCATCACCTTCGCCATGACCGCAGGCTGGAAGAAAAAGTAGTCGCATTTCGACAACACGCCCAAGCGTCTGACAAGCCCTTGACGCATAGCCTTTGGCATAGAAACCCATTATTCGTTTAAAACCAATTAATCCACCCAAACAAAATAAACGCAAAAGAAAAAACAACTTAAAACCAAATCAAAGGCCGTCTGAAACATCCGTCAGCAAAATCATCCGCAACGGAACATTTCAGACGGCCTTTTCGTCTCTTTTCAATTCAGTTTCGCAACCGAAACAAAATATCAAAAATTAACAAAAAAATTGCAGCACAATACCCTCAAAATTTACAAAACCGTGTACACTTCCAACTTAAGATTTTGAATTATAAGAATAATCGTAATAAGAACTACAATCATCCCAATTTAACCAATATCAAGCGTTCATATAATAAAAGGAACAAAAACATGGAAATCAAACGTCTCTCTACCATTCTCAAACTGATTGCCAACCCCGAACGCATGGCCATCCTTTTCCTGCTGCTGGACGGCGACCGCAGCATTACCGAACTGGCACAGGCGCTCGATTCCTCCCCGACCGGCATCGCCAACCACCTCGCACGCCTGCGTACCGAAGGCATCATCGATTTCACGCGCTACCACCGCATCATCGAATACCGCCTCATCTCCGAAGAAGCCGCTACTATCCTCAATACCCTGAGCACACTCAAAGACCCAGCCGAATAAACAAATTATTCCACATCACAACAACAAGGCCGTCTGAAACATCAGCTTTCAGACGGCCTGCCCCTTTCAGCCCATATCGAAAAATAAACCAATCCGCTATACAATACCGCCCATGCCCACAGGCGCCATCCGCCGCCTTCCCACCCAACAGCACACACGGAAACATCATGAAAATCGCCACTTGGAACGTCAATTCCCTCAACGTCCGCCTGCCCCAAGTACAAAACTGGCTGGCCGACCACCAAGCCGACATCCTTGCCTTACAAGAACTCAAACTCGACCAAGACAAATTCCCGGCCGCCGCCCTGCAAATGATGGGCTGGCACTGCGTCTGGAGCGGCCAAAAAACCTACAACGGCGTCGCCATCATCAGCCGCCACGAACCGCAAGACGTACATTGCGGCCTGCCCGCCCTCCCCGACGACCCGCAACGCCGCGTCATCGCTGCCACCATCAACGGCGTGCGCGTCATCAACGTCTATTGCGTCAACGGCGAAGCCCTGGACAGCCCAAAATTCCAATACAAAGAACAATGGTTTGCCGCATTGACCGAGTTCGTCCGCACCGAAATGGCCGTACACCCCAAACTCATCCTGCTCGGCGACTTCAACATCGCCCCAGCCGATGCCGACTGCTATGACCCCGAAAAATGGTACGAAAAAATCCATTGCTCCTCCATCGAAAGACAATGGTTTAAAAACCTACTCGACCTCGGCCTGACCGACAGCCTACGCAAAATCCACCCCGAAGGCGCGTTCTACACATGGTTCGACTACCGCGGCGCCATGTTCCAACGCAAACTCGGCCTGCGCATCGACCACATCCTCACCAGCCCCAAACTCGCCGCCACCCTTACAGACGTCACCGTCGACCTAGAAACCCGCGCTCAAGAACGCCCCAGCGACCATGCGCCGGTAATCGCCGAGTTTAACTGCTAACACTTTGAATTAAGAAAAGATAAGGCCGTCTGAAAATTGAATTTCAGACGGCCTTTATTCTAAAAGTTTTCAGACAACGTTTGAAATTGTCTGAAAGTTTGAAATAATGGTTTGAACGGCAAAGAACGCGTGCGTACGTACCGCACACACCCTACACATCGTTTTTAAAGTTTGTGCCGTTCGCAGGTAGGGTGAGTGGCGCAGCCACGCACGCGGTTGGAGGGGGTGTAGGCTACGGCTTGCTTGTTGTTAGACTCAACTTTAAGTTATCATCAAGAAGTTCAAAGAACACAAGGACAGATACCTGAATCTGTAAAAAACTTGTTACTTAGATTAAGGGCAGAGGAAACAGAAGTATTAATCGTTAGCTTGGCGGAAGCTACCCCATTTTATATGCATATCAATTAGAAGAAGATCTAACAAGGGCATCAATTTATACAAATTGGTGGATTGTTAATTCATCCTTGTATAAAGCAAATCCTAGTAACAAGATGTTATCTACTAAAGCAAATGAAGAATTTAAGTGGATTTAGAAATGAAGAAAATAAATGGAATTGGTTTTTTTGAGAAAAATCTGACTTTTTGGGTGTTAATTTGTATGGCAATAGGCATATTTATTGGGAAATATTTTCCTTCTATTCCAGATAGGTTAGGGAAATTTGAGTTCTACAACGTGTCTATACCAACAACAATTTTACTTTGGATAATGATTTATCCAATGATGTTGAAAATTGATTTTAAGAGTATAAAAGACATAGGAAAAAATCCTAAAGGTCTATTTATTACATGGTTTGTGAATTGGATCATTAAGCCACTCACCATGTATTTAATCGCATCCTTATTTTTCTTTATTATTTATAAAGGATTTATTAATAAGGAATTGGCATCAGAATATTTAGCTGGGGCGGTTTTACTCGGAGCTGCACCATGTACCGCAATGGTGTTTGTATGGAGCAAGTTAACAAGGGGTGATAGTGCTTATACCTTAGTACAGGTAGCTAGCAATGACTTAATTATTTTGATTGCATATATACCAATTGTGAGCTTCTTATTAAAGGTTGGAAATATAAATATTCCATGGGGAACACTTTTATTATCCATTGTATTATTTATTGTTGTTCCTCTTATTTTAAGCATGGCAACTAGAAGTATAATCATTAAAAATAAAGGAGAGGACTACCTAAATAAAACTTTTATCCCAGCATTTGATAAATACACTATGATGGGATTATTATTGACGCTGATTATAATATTTTCATTTCAAGGACAGAAGATATTGGATCAGCCACTAAATATTATCCTTATTGCAATTCCTTTGATAATTCAAACTTTGTTTATATTTGCAATAACATTTTTCATTGCATATTTAGCAAAGCTACCATATTCAATTGCAGCTCCATGTGGCATGATTGGTGCATCTAACTTTTTTGAGCTGTCCGTTGCAGTTTCTATATCTCTATTTGGGCTATTATCAGGAGCTACGTTAACAACTGTAGTAGGTGTTCTGGTTGAGGTTCCTGTTATGTTGGCCTTGGTAAGGTTTGCCAATTCTATGGAAAATAAATTTAATCGTTGAATATGACCTGAATCCGTGAAGTTAAAAATCTAACTTTCACGAAAATGCCTACAATACCGTGGCTTAACTTCTATGACCGGCTCGTGGCTCGCCATCGTCCAAGGTTTCGCCCAAATGAAAACTTGGGGCGGTAAACTCAGCTTTGCACCGTTCCTGCCGAGTGCGTGGACAGACAACGTGTGGGAACAGTCAGGCAGATAAAATACTCAGAAAGTAAAAAGGCCGTCTGAAAACCTGAATCAGGTTTTCAGACGGCCTTTAATATTTCTAATCAACCCAACGTTACCATCTCAATCTGCTCCATACTTCTGCCTAAGAAGCGTTCGCCGATGGTTCGGAAACGCAGTGGGATGTCGCTGACGTAGAAGCGGTAATCCGGGTTGTCGTTTTCTGTATTCAGCAAACCTGCTTGCGCCAAGGCTTTGGCGGTGGCTTCGGCGGTGGTGATGGCGGAATCGACCAAGGTGACGTTTTGTGCTTCGCGGCCGATAAGCGGTTTGAGCAGTGGGAAATGGGTACAACCCAACACCAGCGTGTCGATGTCGTCGGCCAAGAGCGGCTTCAGGTATTCGCGTACGGTCAGGCGGGTGACTTCGTGATCGAGCCAGCCTTCTTCCACCAATGGCACAAGCAGGGGCGCGGCTTGCGTGCGCACCAGCGTGTCGTTGTTTTTTGAATGGATGGCGCGCGCGTAGGCATTGCTGTTGACGGTGGTGTTGGTCGCGATAATACCGATTCGGTTGTTTTTGGTGGTTTGCAAAGCGGCTTCCGCACCGGCGGAGATGACGTCCAATACGGGCATATTGCCTGCTTTTTGGCGGATTTTTTGTCCGGCAACGGCGGCGATGGTATTGCACGCGATGACGAGTGCTTTGACATCGTTTTCCAGCAGGAAATCGACAATCTGCATGGCGAAGGTTTCGATAGTGGCGCGGGATTTGGTGCCGTAGGGAACGCGTGCGGTATCGCCGAAATAGATGATGTTTTCCATCGGCAGGCGTTCCATCAGGGCGCGGACGTTGGTCAAGCCGCCGACGCCGGAATCGAATACGCCGATGGGGCGTTGTTTGCTAGTACTCATGGTTAATTTCTTTAATATAAAGTTGAGGCCGTCTGAAACCGTTTTTCAGACGGCCTGAAGGTTAAACATATTCTTTTTTATCGTTTTCCACCCAAGCCTGATGCGAGCAAACCCACAACAGTACGATACCGCACACGGTCGAACTCAACATCATACCGGCCATCACCAAGGCAGAACCATTATGCAGCCAAGTCGTTGCCATGCCGACCGATGCGCCGATAAGGGATTGGAACACGCCTAAAACGGCATTTGCACTGCCGCCCTCTGCGCTGAAATAGCTCATAAAACAGGCCTGAGTGTTCGCTCCGACCAAGCCTTGCGTACCGACTGAAAACATCACGCATGGTACCAAAGCCCACAAAGGCGGCAGAGACAGCGACAACACCAAAACCGTCATCAGCAGATTGGCGGCAAATTGGACGATAATGCCCCATTTGAGGATATTTTGCGGATGCGTACCGGTTTTCAAACGCCATGCGGTAACGCGGTTAAACGACATCATGGTAATGATATTGAGTGCAAATATCCAAGCATATTGGTTTGGTGAAACATGATACAGATGTTGGTACACAAACGACGATTCGGTCAAAAAGGCAAACATCGAACCAAAACTGAAAGCTTGGAAAAACAGATAGCCCATTGCGGCGCGCGTTCTCAAAACGCGTTTAAACCTGCCTGCCACCACGCCGAACACGTCCATGCTGATTTTGCCTTTTTGGTGCGGCTTGGGCAGGAAATACCACATCAAACCCCAAAGCAACAGCGAATAGCAGGCCAGAAAGCCGAAAATCATGCGCCAGCCGCCCAAATTCTGCAAGCCTGCACCAATCATCGGCGCCATCAATGGCACAATCATCAGAATGATACCGATTAAGGCAAACATCTGAGCGGCTTTGCGTCCGGAATAATAATCGCGCACCATCGCGCCGGAAATCACCACGGTCATCCCCGCACCAAACGCCTGTAAAGCACGCAAGTTCAACAACTGCTCGACATTATTCACCATCGTCAAACCGACAACGGCGGCAAAGTAAATGCTCAAGCCTACTAAGGCGACAGGTTTGCGGCCTTTAATATCCGAAATCGAACCGCCGACCACCTGACCAAACGCCACGCCAAACATAAAAAAGCTCAGGCTTTGCTCAATACGGTGGATGTCTGAACCCAGCGACTTCGCCATTTCGGGAATTGCAGGCAGATAGGCATCGACAGAAAACGGCATCAGCGCGACCAACATCGCCATCAGCACGGCCATGGTTTTTTCGCCCAAAGGGGCTTGTTGTGCAGTCATTCCGACTTTCGCTTTCGTAAAAAATATTCAAAAAACAAAGAAAACAACCGCCTTGTCAGACGGTTGCAGATTGGATGGAATTATAGCAGATTTCAACCTTGTCCAATCACTGCAAAAAAACCTTTGCAAAACTTAAGGCCGTCTGAAACTTTGCTTGGTTGAATCCCCTCGCCGCAAACGTTAAAATGCTTGTTTTTAAGACAACAAATTGTTTCACATCACGGATTCTAAGGAATAATCATGACTACATTTCAAATTGCGCGTGCCGGCGGGAAAACGCTCGAAATCCAAGGCAAAATGGCCAACCGCCACGGCTTGATCGCCGGTGCGACCGGTACGGGTAAAACCGTTACCCTGCGCCGCATGGCGGAAGCCTTCAGCAGCGAAGGCGTCCCTGTATTCTTGGTCGATGTCAAAGGCGATTTGTCGGGCATCGCGCAAGCCGGTGCCAACAGCGGCAAAGTGGGCGAACGCATTGCCGAGTTTGATTTGGGCGAGCAATGGCTGCAAAATTTCCCCGTGCGCTTTTGGGATGTTTACGGCGAAACCGGTATTCCCGTACGCGTCACCGTTTCGGAAATGGGCCCTATGCTTTTGGCACGCCTGATGAATCTGAACGACACGCAAGAAGGCCTGCTCAACCTCGTGTTTAAAGTTGCCGACGACAGAGGCTGGCACATTCTGGACTTAAAAGACCTGCGCAGCATGTTAAAACACGTTTCCGACCACGCTTCGGAATACCGCACGCAATACGGCAACGTTTCTGCCGCCAGTATCGGCGCGATTCAACGCCAACTGCTGACTTTGGAAAACGAAGGCGCAGAAAAATTCTTCGGCGAACCTTCCCTCAACCTGCAAGACTGGATGCAAACCGACAACGGCAAAGGCATCATCAACATCCTTAACTCCGAAAAACTGATGCGCTCGCCGCGTATGTACAGCGCGTTTTTGCTGTGGATGCTGGCAGAATTGTTTGAAACCCTGCCCGAAGTCGGCGATTTGGACAAACCAAAATTCGTGATGTTCTTCGACGAAGCGCATTTGATGTTCGACAATGCCGCCAATGCGCTGGTCGAACAAATCGAACAAGTCGTGCGCCTGATCCGTTCCAAAGGCGTGGGCGTATATTTCGTTACCCAAAACCCGCTCGACTTGCCCGATACCATTCTCGGCCAACTGGGTAACCGCGTACAACACGCCCTGCGCGCCTTCACACCGCGCGACCAAAAAGCAGTCAAAGCCGCTGCCGAAACCTTCCGTAGCAACCCAAATATCAAAGTTGCCGAAGCGATTGCCGAACTCGGCGTCGGCGAAGCCCTCGTTTCCTTCCTTGATGAAAAAGGTATGCCTGAGCCGGTAGAACGCGCCCTCATCCTGCCGCCGCAATCCGCCCTGACCCCGCTTGCCGCAGAAGAGCGCAACCGTTTGTTCCAAAACGACGATTTGTATCCAACCTATAAAGACATGGTGGACAACTACTCCGCTTTTGAAGCATTGGCCGAAGCAGACAGCCAAGCAGCCGCTGAAAAAGAAGCCGAAAATGCCGCCAAAGAGCAGGAAAAAGCGCAAAAAGCCGCAGAAAAAGAAGCTGCCAATGCCGATCCCGGCATACTCGGCGGACTGATCGGCGGCTTGAGCGGCGGACGTAAAAAATCTGGCCAAGGTTTGGGCTACAACGTTGCCGATGCCATCGGCAGCCAAATCAACCGCCAAGTCACCAACGCCATTTCCCGCAGCGTAATGGGCATTATTAAAAATATGTTCAAATAATCAGCCTGTGAACATAAAAGGCCGTCTGAAAATCAATTTCAGACGACCTTTTTTTATTCATCAATCCAATCAGTTTTTCATTGACTGAACAGGAGCCGGGATTCTACCGCCTCGGTTGACGAACACTTCGCACGAGCCTTCTTTAACCGGCATAACAGGCGCGTAGCCCAACAGGCCGCCGAACTCGACGCTGTCGCCGACGGTTTTACCGGTTACCGGAATAATGCGCACGGCGGTGGTTTTGCTGTTGATCATGCCGATGGCGGCTTCGTCAGCGATGATGCCGGAAATAGTGTGCGCAGGCGTATCGCCGGGAACGGCAATCATGTCCAAACCAACGGAGCAGACGGCTGTCATGGCTTCGAGTTTGTCCAGTGTCAGCACACCGGCTTCAGCAGCCGCAATCATGCCCTCGTCTTCTGAAACGGGGATAAATGCGCCGCTCAAACCGCCGACCGCACTGGAAGCCATCATGCCGCCTTTTTTTACGGCATCATTCAGCAAGGCCAAAGCCGCTGTCGTGCCGTGCGTACCGCAGACGCTCAAACCCATTTCCTCAAGAATGCGTGCCACCGAATCGCCGACGGCAGGGGTTGGCGCCAATGACAAGTCGAGAATACCAAACGGGATATTCAGCATTTTTGAGGCTTCGCGGCCGATGAGTTCGCCCACACGGGTAATTTTGAAAGCCGTTTTCTTCACTACTTCCGCAACTTCGGTCAATGTCGTTGCATCTGAATTTTCCAACGCGGCTTTTACAACACCCGGGCCGGACACGCCGACATTGATAACGGCATCCGCTTCGCCCGAACCATGAAATGCGCCCGCCATAAACGGATTATCTTCCACTGCATTACAGAACACGACGATTTTGGCGCAGCCGAAACCTTCGGGCGTGATTTCAGCCGTGCGTTTGATGGTTTCGCCTGCCAGCTTGACCGCATCCATATTGATACCGGCACGCGTGCTGCCGATATTGATGGAACTGCACACGATATCGGTAGTCTTCATCGCTTCGGGAATGGAACGGATCAGCACCTCATCCGAAGGCGACATGCCTTTTTGCACTAACGCGGAAAAGCCGCCGATAAAGGACACGCCGATGGCTTTGGCTGCTTTGTCCAAAGTCTGCGCCACGCTGACGTAAGAATCGGCTTTGGTTGCCGCCGCGATTTGAGCAATCGGCGTAACGGAAATACGCTGATTCACAATCGGTACGCCGTATTTGGCAGACAGATATTTTGCCGTCGCCACCAAGTCTTTGCCGACAGTGGTGATTTTATTGTAAATATTTTGGTTCAACACATTGATATCGCTGCTGATGCAGTCGTGCAAATCAATGCCGATGGTAATGGTGCGCACGTCAAAATTCTGGTCAGCCACCATTTTGACGGTTTCTAAAATCTCGCCGGATTGAATACTCATGGCTCTCCCTCCGACTTAAATACGGTGCATGGCTTGGAAAATTTCTTCGTTTTGCATACGGATATCAAGCGCGAGTTTTTTGCTCTCTTCCGCAAACAAATCCAAAACCTCTTGACGTGATTTGGTGCATTTTGAAGTATCCACCAAAATAATCATGGTAAAAAAATCGTCCATCAGCTGTTGGCTGATGTTGAGAATATTGATTTGGTTTTCCGCTAAAATTTTGGAAACGTCGTACACAATGCCCACACGGTCTTTGCCGATGACGGTGATGACTGAATTGTTCATAACGCTGTTTCTCCTGATAGGATATTTGAAAAGTGTTGACAATTATAACACTCAGGCCGTCTGAAAAACTGTTTCAGACGGCCTGAGTATTCAAATTTCAATTTTAATTATCGCCCTGCTTTCAAAGCCTGCCACAAGCGAACGCTGAGTTTGCTCGCATCGGTTGACTTGGGAGAGACGATGAAGCTTTTTTCCATCAATTCTTTATTCGGGAAAATCGATGCATCGGATGTGTACTTTTCATCCATCAAATCACGCGCCGGACGGCTGGCTGGAGCATAAGTCACATAGTTGCCGTTTTTGGCCGCTGTTTCCGGATTGAGCGTGTGGTTGATGTATTTGTGTGCATTGGCCACATTTTGCGCATCACGCGGAATCATCAGCGAATCCACCCAAATACCCACGCCGCTTTTCGGCGCCAATACTTCGACTTCGACGCCGTTTCCGGCTTCTTTGGCACGGGTTTTGGCAATATTGAGGTCGCCGCCGTAGCCTACCGATACGCAAAGATTACCGGCAGCCATATCGTCGATATAGCCGGACGAAGTAAAGCGTTTGATGTCGGGACGCACTTTTTTCATCATTTCAACAGCAGCTTTAATGTCGTCAGGGTTTTCGCTGTTCGGATCTTTGCCCAAATAATGCAAAGCCAAAGGAATCTGCTCGATGGCGCTGTCGAAATAGCTGATGCCGCAGGATTTCAATTTTTGGGTGTATTCAGGATTGAACACCAAATCCCATTCGTTTTCAGGCAGCTTATCCGTACCCAAAGCCTTTTGAACCTGCTGTTTGTTAATCGCCAGCGTATTGATGCCCCAGAAATAAGGCACGGCATATTCGTTGCCCGGATCGACGGTTTCCATCATTTTCAACAAATCAGGATCGATGTTGGCGTAATCGGGAATTTGCGATTTGTCGATTTTTTGATACGCACCGGCTTTAATCTGACGGCCGACATTGGCAATAGAAGGCGCAACCAGGTCATAACCCGACTTGCCGGTCAGCAGCTTGGCTTCCAGTGCTTCGTTGCTGTCGTAGTAATCGTAGCGGACATTGATATTCGTATTTTTTTCAAACGCAGACAGCGTGGCAGGATCGACATAATCCGACCAGTTGTAGATATTGAGTTTATCCGTTTGAGAGGAAGAAGTTTGAGTTTGAGATGCGGAAGATTCTGCGGCGGTTTCTTTTCCACCGCTACACGCAGTCAAGACGAGGCTCAAGATTGCCGCCGCCATCAAAGATTTTTTCATGGTTTCAGACCTTTTGTTCGGGGGGTAAAAATATTGCAGCGGTGGCGGATGCCACTTACAAAAGGGAAACTGTGGGGGCGGCCGGCATGTGTCCTTTGCCCTTGATTCAGCAAGGTTTGCATTAAACGGCAAAAAGCTTTTGAATGCAAGACCTTAAAGCAGAAAAAATTTTTATTTTTCAGACGGCCTGAAGCTATGGTTTTATTCATAAACAACATTTTTTCAGAAACGGTTTCATGCCGTCTGAAAAAAACTGTGGGCTTATTCAGACGGCCTCAAGATTTGTCAAAACCGCCCAATTTGTGGGAAAATTGCACGATTGAATTTAATGAAGGGCGACACCGTGTTAGACAGAGAAGGCTATCGCCCCAATGTCGGTATTATCCTGATTAACGAACGTAACGAAGTCTTTTGGGGCAAACGCGTACGCGAACATTCATGGCAGTTTCCGCAAGGCGGCATCAAGCCGGGTGAAAGTCCTGAGACCGCTATGTACCGCGAATTGTACGAAGAAGTCGGCCTGTTGCCGCAACACATCAAAATCGTTGGCCGTACGCGCGACTGGTTGCGTTATGACGTGCCCAGCCACTGGGTGCGCCGCGAATGGCGCGGTTCGTATCGCGGACAAAAACAGATTTGGTATCTTTTGCGTTTGGTCGGCCGCGACAGCGACGTCAACCTCCGCGCCTGCCATCATCCTGAATTCGACGGCTGGCGTTGGCATCAATATTGGGCGCCGGTTGACGAAGTCATCGACTTCAAGCGCGGCGTGTATTTGGGCGCATTGACCGAACTTTCCCGTTTCTTGCGCGGTATAGAAAGCTATGAAGAATTTATCCGTCGCAATCCAATAGAAAACCTATAACCCCAACGCTTTCAGGCCGTCTGAAAGCGTTGTTTTTCTTCCTTTCAGACGGCCTTTACATTATTCCTATGGCTAAAAACAATCAATACAGCGAATCCAGCATTACCGTCCTCAAAGGTTTGGAGCCGGTCAAAGAACGTCCCGGCATGTACACCCGTACCGACAGCCCGACCCATATCTGTCAGGAAGTGATTGATAACGCGGCGGACGAGGCGTTGGGTGGTTTCGCGACTGAAATTGACGTGCAAATTCATGAAGATGGTTCGCTTTCCGTGCGCGACAACGGCCGCGGTATTCCCGTCGGCCTGCACCCTGAAGAAGGCGTACCCGTAGTCGAACTCGTGTTCACCCGTCTGCACGCAGGCGGCAAATTCAACAAAAAAGACGGCGGCAGCGCGTATGCCTTTTCGGGCGGCCTGCACGGTGTCGGCGTATCCGTGACCAACGCCCTCTCCACCCGCCTTGAGGTAACGGTCAAACGCGAAGGTAAAATCCACCGCATCGTCTTTTCCGGTGGCGACGTCATCGAGCCTTTGACTGAAGTGGGCAAATGCGCCATCAAAGACAGCGGCACCGAAGTGCGCGTATGGCCGGACGGCAAATATTTTGAAAGTCCGAATTACAGCATTCCCGAACTCGAACGCCTGCTGCGCGCCAAAGCCGTGCTGCTGCCGGGCGTGCGCGTTTCCCTGACCCGTCCGGTCAAAGGCGAAGACGAAGCGTACACCCAAACTTGGCACTACCCGGACGGCCTGAAAAGCTATCTGACCGACCTGATTGCCGACGCGCAAGAAGCCGTGCCTATCTTCTCTTGTGAAAACTACATTTCAGACGGCCACAACGGCGATTTCAGCATCGGCGAAGGCGCCGCGTTTGCCCTGACTTGGCTGGAAGAAGGCTCGTGCGCCAACGAAAGCTACGTCAACCTCATCCCTACTCCGTTGGGCGGCACGCACGAAGCAGGCTTGAAACAAGCCGTGTTCAACGCAGTCAACAACTTCATCAATCTGCACAACCTCTTGCCGCGTGGCGTGAAAGTGCAAAGCGACGACGTGTTCAGCAAAACCGCCTTCGTCCTCTCCGCCCGTGTTCTCGACCCGCAGTTCCAAGGTCAAACCAAAGACAAGCTGACCAACCGCGACGCGCTGAAACTCGTTGCCACCGTATCGGGCGACCCTTTGGAATTGTGGCTGAACCAAAACGTGGACTATGGCAAAAAAATCGCCGAACTCGCCATCCGTCAGGCACAGGCACGGATGCGTTCAGTTAAAAAAATCGAAAAGAAAAAAGGCAGTGGCGTCGCCGTCCTGCCTGGTAAACTGACCGACTGCGAGAGCGAAGACATCCGCGAAAACGAACTCTTCCTCGTCGAAGGCGATTCCGCTGGTGGCTCAGCCAAACTTGCCCGCGACAAAGCCACCCAGGCCATCCTGCCCCTGCGCGGCAAAGTGCTCAACAGCTTTGAAGTCCACCCCGACCAGCTTTTCGGCAACGCCGAAATCCATGATATTTCCGTCGCCATCGGCGTCGATCCGCATGGAATCAACGACAATCCTGATTTAAGCGGCCTACGCTACGGCAAAATCGCCATCCTGTCCGATGCCGACGTGGACGGTTCGCATATTCAAGTTTTGCTGTTGACCCTGTTCTACCGCCACTTCCCGAAACTGGTCGCCGACGGACACATCTACGTCGCCCAGCCGCCGCTGTTCCGCGTCGATGTCAACGCACAAGGTAAGAGCAAACCTGCCCGTAAATTCTACGCCCTCGACCAAAACGAACTCGACAGCATTTTGGAGCGACTGCAAAAAGAAGGCGTTAAAGAAACTGCTTATTCCATCAGCCGTTTCAAAGGCTTGGGCGAGATGAACCCCGACCAGCTTAAAGACACCACCATGCACCCCGACACCCGTCGCCTGTTGCAGGTACAAATCCCCGAAGGCGCAGATGACGAAACACGCGACATCTTCGTCAAACTGATGGGAAAAGGCGAAGCCGCCGCCCGCCGCGCATGGATGGAAAAAGAAGGCGATAAGGCAGAATTGGATATTTAATCTATTATTTCAATAGACTAAAGGCCGTCTGAAATTTTAAAAGTTTCAGACGGCCTTTTTTAAAATCATTAGAAATTAAGGTTAAACAGTATTTCAACACTCCGTTACTTACCTGTTTCTATTTTTGCAGCTTAATTGAGTTGTTAAGACAAATAAAAAAGCACTGATATTATCAGTGCTTTTTAAATAATGGCGCGGCGGACGGGGCTCGAACCCGCGACCCCCGGCGTGACAGGCCGGTACTCTAACCAACTGAGCTACCACCGCGCATCCACTGTCA
>NZ_KV799975.1:0-265 GCF_001810105.1 Neisseria sp. HMSC068C04 | reverse complement strand
AGATTCAAGAATAAAACACTTGGCGTTTCGTAGCCAAGTGTTTTTCTTGGTCGGTGGTTCAACTCATCTTGAACCCTGCGTATCTCCCGATCACTGATGTTGCGGAAATCGGTTTGTTTGGGGAAGTATTGCCGGATGAGTCCGTTGGTGTTCTCATTCAGCCCTTTCTCCCAAGAATGGTAAGGGCGGCAAAAATAAGTCTCCGCTTTCAATGCTTTGGTTATTTTAGTGTGTTGGTAGAACTCTTTGCCGTTATCCATGGTGA
>NZ_KV799974.1:0-1205 GCF_001810105.1 Neisseria sp. HMSC068C04 | reverse complement strand
GGTGCTCATGAGAAATCCCCTAAATGTCTTGGTGTGAATTTAGGGGATTTGGGGGAATTTTGCAAAGGTCTCAGCATTCTTATTGTTCTTTCTTATAGGAACCCAACAAATCCAATTCAAGATATAAAAAATGCGGCCTAAATAGGCCGCATTTACTTTGCTTCGTCTTTTCAGACGGCCTTTTCAGGCCGTCTGAAAGTCAGATTACCATTGGTAACCAACTGCTGCGGTAGCACCGAAGTGACCACGTGAGTTGCCGGAAGCAGTACCTTTGATGATCCAGTTACCACCATCGGAGATGCTAGAGAAGCCGACAGCGTAACCGGTTTCACCGCGGTAGTGACCGCCACCGATAGCCAGCATGCTCTTACCTGGCAAGTAAGCTTGTGGCAGACCGGCAGTAGCCAGAGCTTGAGCCACACCTGCGCGGGCGTTGTTGTCAACCTTGTTCACATTGCTGTTCACATCGCCGAATTTTTGGTTCAGCTGGTCAACGTTAACCGCATCAGTACCTTTCTTACCTGGAGCAACATTTTGGATAGTAGTGTTGCCGGCATCGATACCACCTTGGTTGATGGTTACAGGACCTGCTTTCAGTTCGTTAGTAGTAACACTGTTAACGGTCAGATCAGGGTTCATGCTGACTTTCAGCGCATCGCCGTCTTTCTTAACGAAGATGTTTTGAACTTCTTTCTCTGAAGTCTTACCGGTTGCTTTGTCGAATACTTGAACTTTAGTACCCGCATCACCTTTAATCTGAATAGTGTTATTCAGTGGTTTGGTGATTTCTTTGTTTTCCTCATCACGCAAACCGAAGGTGCCATCAGCATCTTTACCATCTTTACCGTCTTTACCATCTTTCACGGTTGCAGTAGTAGTAGAGATGACTTTACCGTCTTTATCGAAGTTGTTGATAGTGATGGTAGAAGTACCTCTAGCTTCATCACGCTCAACTTTACCTTCAGCAGACTTACCGTTTTCACCGGTATCACCTTTAGCACCAGTTGCACCAGTATCACCTTTAGCACCGTCTTTAACAGTAGTAGTAGTAGTGTTACCGTTACCGTCTTTGATGGTTACAGTGTGAGTGCCGTCACCGTTGTCTTTAACTTCAGCCTCAGCATTCTTACCGTCTGCACCAGTAGCACCGGTTGCACCATCTTTAACGACAGTAGTAGTAGTGTTACCGTTACCGTCTTTGATGG
>NZ_KV799973.1:0-17718 GCF_001810105.1 Neisseria sp. HMSC068C04 | reverse complement strand
GCACTTGAAATCCGAATCTAAGGCCGTCTGAAAAACTAATGATTTGGTTTTTCAGACAGCCTTTAATCTTTCTTAAATCTTTTTCAGCTTAACGTAAAACGGTTTTGCTCCAACGGCTCACCCATTGTTTTTGTTTGGTGTTGATGTCGGCGCGGTTGGGGGAATCGCTGTGTTTCGGGGTTTGGGCAAACTCGAATACTTTGGGCAGCGGCGTGTTTTTGGCAGCCGGATAGACCCACATTTCGGCAGGCAGGGCTTTTTGCACTTCGCCGCTTTGCAGCCAGCTCACCAGTTTGGCCGCCAGCTCGGGTTGTTTCGCACCTTTTAAAACGGCCGCGCCTTCAACTTGGCGGAATGTGCCGCCTTTGAGGAAGAGGTTGCCGGTGGGCGGGGTGCTGTATTTGCCTTTGGAGTAGTGGACTTCGGCCGCCGGGCTGGTGGCATAGCTGACCACGAGGGGATAGGCGCCGCCGTTTTGGGTAAAGTCGGTGTAGTAGGCTTCGCTCCAGCCTTTGGCGACTTTCACGCCGTTTTGGCGCATTTGCGCCCACCATTTGAACGCACCTTCTTCACCCATGCCGCCGATGTTGGCCAAGAGGAAGGAGAGGCCGGGCGAGGATGTGGCGGGAGACGGGGTCACCAGAAGGTTTTTATATTCCGGTTTGGTCAAATCTTGCAGGGTTTGAGGCAGGGGCAGTTTTTTCTGTTCAAACCATTTTTTGTCGTAGTTGATGGCGACATAGGCGTAATCGACGGCCAGCGCATCGGGCAGGGAAGCGGTTACGGGTGCGGATTTGGGTTGGCTGGCGGCGAGGATGCCGGCGGCTTTGGCTTTGCCGATGTTGGCGTTGTCCAAACCGTAAACCGCATCGGCAATCGGGTTGGCTTTGCTCAAAATCAGCTTGTTGAGCATTTCGTTGCCGCTGCCTGCCTTGATGACGGACACTTTGGCATCGTTGGCTTTTTCAAATTGCGCGATGACGGATGGGGGCAGGCTGAAGGATTTGTGCACGGCCAAACGCACTTCGGTTTGGGCGTACAGGTTTGCCGAAGCCAGTAACAGGGCCAAGGCGGACAATTTCAGTTTCATTCTCTTTCCTTTGTGCGGGTAAAATACGAAATATCATAACAAAATCTGCATATCAAGGCACGATATGAATCATTCCCCCGTTTGGCTGTTTGACCTCGACAACACTTTGCACAATGCCGAAGCCGGCATTTTCTACATCATCAACCGCGCCATGACCGAATACATGGCAGGCCGTCTGAAACTTTCCGAAGAAGCCGCCTCCCATCTGCGCCAAGATTATTGGCACCGATACGGTGCGACGCTTGCCGGTTTGCAAATCCACCATCCCGAAGTCGATATCGATGAATTTTTGCGTGAAAGTCACCCACTTAAGCAAATTTTGGCAAAGGTGGAGGGTATGGATGGAACTGATGACGTTTTAGGCCGTCTGAAAGGGCGAAAAGCCGTATTTTCCAACGGGCCTTCGTTTTATGTCCGCGCATTGGTTGAAGCCTTGGGCTTGGAAGCGCATTTTGACGGCTTGTTCGGCACGGACGACTTCGGCCTGCTCTACAAACCCAATCCACAAGCCTATCTCAACGTCTGCCGCCTGTTGGGTGTCAAACCCGAACAGTGCATCATAGTGGACGACAGCGCCGACAATCTGCACCAAGCCAAAGCCTTGGGCATGAAGACTGTTTGGTACGGCGAAAAAGCCCATCCGTTGTCATTTGCCGACGGCATAGCGAAAGATATGCAGGGTTTGCTTGAATTTTGCACAAAACTGCCGTGAAATTTTTAAAAATCAAGTACAATACACGGTATTGACGACATTTAAAAACAAGGACAACATCATGCGTAAACTCGCTTTAATCCTGACCGCCGCCGCCGTTTTGGCCGGTTGCTCTTGGGAAACCTACACCAACGAATCCGGCCGTACCGCCGTACGCCAAAAATATGCTACCGGCACACCCATCGTTTATCAGGACGGTACTTATTCTAAAAACATGAATTACAACCAGTTCCGCCCAGAGCGCCGCGCCGTCCAATCCAATCAAGCGGAACACGCTGAACGCGGCCAAAACTGGCAAAAACCGCAATTTGCCAACCAACAGCCAGCAACCGAATAACAATATCCCCAAGGCCGTCTGAAACGGAGTGAAAAACAATCAACACTTGTTGTCACACTTTTCAGACGGCCTCAAACAACGACAACGGAAACCGTATCATGGCTCAGACAGCTTTAAATATCGTCATCCTCGCCGCCGGCAAAGGCACGCGCATGTACTCCAAAATGCCCAAAGTGCTGCACCGCATCGGCGGCCTTCCCATGGTTGAGCGCGTTATCGACACCGCCGCCTCCCTGAATCCCCAAAACATCTGCGTCGTCATCGGCCACGGCAAAGAGCAAGTCTTGGACACCGTTAAACGCGATGTTGTTTGGGTTGAACAAACCGAACAGCTTGGTACCGGCCACGCCGTCAAAACCGCCCTGCCGCACCTTTCCGCCGAAGACCGCACGCTGGTGTTGTACGGCGACGTCCCCCTGATTGACGCCGCCACCCTCGAAACCCTGCTCGAAGCCGCAGGCAACGAAGTCGGCCTGTTGACCGACGTGCCCAACGACCCGACAGGCTTGGGCCGCATCATCCGCGACAGCAACGGCAGCGTAACCGCCATTGTCGAAGAAAAAGACGCCGATGCCGCCCAAAAAGCCGTGAAAGAAATCAATACCGGCATTTTGGTTTTGCCCAACGCCAAACTCGAAGCTTGGTTGAACAGCCTTTCCAGCAACAATGCCCAAGGCGAATATTATCTGACCGACCTCATCGCCAAAGCCGTTGCCGACGGCATCAAAGTTCATCCCGTCCAAGTCCGCGCCTCCCATCTGGCCGCAGGTGTGAACAACAAACTCCAACTGGCCGAACTCGAGCGTATTTTCCAAACCGAACAGGCGCAAGAATTGCTCAAAGCAGGCGTAACCCTGCGCGATCCGGCACGTTTCGATTTACGAGGCCGTCTGAAACACGGACAAGATGTCGTGATTGACGTCAACGTCGTCATCGAAGGCGAAGTCGAACTCGGCGACAACGTTGAAATCGGTGCCAACTGCGTGATCAAAAACGCCAAAATTGGTGCCAACACCAAAATCGCCCCATTCTCCCATTTTGAAGGTTGCGAAGTCGGCGAAAACAACCAAATCGGCCCATACGCCCGTTTGCGTCAGCAAGCCAAACTGGCTGACGACGTACACATCGGCAACTTCGTCGAAGTCAAAAACGCCACCATCGGCAACGGCACCAAAGCCAACCACCTCACCTACATCGGTGATGCCGAAATCGGCAGCAAAACCAACTTCGGCGCCGGCACGATTATTGCCAACTACGACGGCGTGAACAAACACAAAACCGTCATCGGCGACGAAGTACGCATCGGTTCAAACTGCGTACTGGTTGCCCCCGTTACCCTCGGCAACAAAGTGACGACAGGCGCGGGCAGCGCGATTACCCGCAACTGCGAAGACGGCAAACTCGTTCTTGCCCGCTCCCGCCAAACCGTCATCGAAGGCTGGGTGCGTCCGGAAAAAGGCGATAAGAAGTAAGGGTGATCTTTGTATTTGTTTTCAGACGGCCTTGAGAAACAAAAGGTCGTCTGAAACCCAGATTTGCCGTTTCAATGAATATAAAACGGCATTTTCCGACTGCCGCTTTCGGGAGCCGGAGCAGCAGTCATTTTTTCAAACTTTTGATACTAAGGAACTTATATGTGCGGTATCGTAGGTGCTATTCGCGCCAATCACAATGTAGTCGATTTTCTGACCGACGGTCTCAAACGCCTTGAATACCGAGGCTACGATTCGTCGGGTATCGCCGTCAACATGGACGGCAAAATCAAACGCGTCCGCCGTGTCGGCCGTGTGCAGCTGATGGAAGATGCAGCACGCGAAAAAGGCGTGTTCGGACACATCGGCATCGGCCATACCCGCTGGGCAACCCACGGCGGCGTAACCGAACCCAACGCCCACCCCCACATCTCCGGCGGCATGATTGCCGTCGTTCACAACGGCATCATCGAAAACTTCGAAGCCGAACGCGAACGCCTCAAAGCCTTGGGTTACACCTTCGAATCGCAAACCGACACCGAAGTCATTGCCCACAGCGTCAATCACGAATACACCCAAAACGGCGGCAAACTGTTTGAAGCCGTCCGCGCTGCCACCGCCCGTTTCCACGGCGCATATGCCATCGCCGTGATGGCGCAGGACAAACCCGAAGAAATGGTCGTTGCACGCATGGGCTGCCCGCTGTTGGTAGCCTTGGGCGACCAAGAAACCTTTATCGCGTCCGACGTATCCGCCGTGATCGCCTTTACCCGCCGCATCGCTTACTTGGAAGACGGCGACATCGCCCTGCTGAACGCAAACGGTATCGAAAAACTGCTCGACAAAACCGGTGCGCAAACCGAACGCGCGATTAAAGTGTCCGAATTGTCTCTGGCTTCTTTGGAGTTGGGCCCATACAGCCACTTCATGCAAAAAGAAATCCACGAGCAGCCCCGCGCCATCGCCGATACTGCCGAAGTCTTCTTGGACGGCGGTTTTGAACCTGAAAACTTCGGCGCGAATGCACGCGAAGTGTTCGACGATATCCACAGCATCAAAATCCTTGCCTGCGGTACGTCCTACTATGCCGCGCTGACCGCCAAATACTGGCTCGAATCCATCGCCAAAGTGCCGACCGACGTGGAAATTGCCAGCGAATACCGCTACCGCGACGTGATTGCCGATCCGAAACAATTGGTCATCACCATTTCCCAATCCGGCGAAACCTTGGATACCATGGAAGCCCTGAAATACGCGCAGTCTTTGGGACACAAACACAGCCTGTCCATCTGCAACGTTATGGAATCCGCCCTGCCGCGCGAGAGCGAATTGGTGCTGTATACCCGCGCCGGCGCAGAAATCGGCGTCGCCTCTACCAAAGCGTTCACCACGCAACTGGTTGTCTTGTTCGGCTTGGCCGTTACCTTGGGCAAACAGCGCGGTCTGGTTTCCGACGAACAATCGCGTGAATACGTCGAAGAATTGCGTCAACTTCCGGGCAGCATTCAGCACGTTCTCAATCTTGAGCCGCAAATCGCCGCTTGGGCGCAAAAATTTGCCAAGAAAACCAGCGCACTCTTCTTGGGCCGCGGCATCCACTTCCCAATCGCCCTTGAAGGCGCATTGAAGCTGAAAGAGATTACCTATATCCACGCCGAAGCGTATCCTGCGGGTGAGTTGAAACACGGCCCGTTGGCATTGGTGGACGAGAACATGCCCGTTGTCGTGATTGCCCCGAACGACAGCCTGTTGGACAAAGTAAAAGCCAATATGCAGGAAGTCGGCGCACGCGGCGGCGAACTCTTTGTCTTCGCCGATTTGGACAGCAATTTCAACGCCACCGACGGCGTGCACGTCATCCGCGCCCCGCGCCACGTCGGCGTACTCTCGCCGATCGTGCACACCATCCCCGTGCAGCTCCTGTCCTACCACGCCGCCCTCGCACGCGGTACAGACGTGGACAAACCGCGCAACTTGGCTAAATCGGTAACGGTTGAGTAAGCAATAAACCGGTTACAAAAGGCCGTCTGAAACCTGTTTCAAGGTTTCAGACGGCCTTTATATTTGTCGGTTTCAGTAATAGAAATGCTATTTATGATGTCTTTGTTTCCATTATAAATGTACAACAACAGCTGATTGTGACCAATATTTTATTGATTAAAGTTGCCTCTGATGACAAGATCAGCAAACCGACAGAGTAACAACAGGCCGTCTGAAAAATCTTTCAGACGGCCTGTTGTTTTAAAGCGTTTTATTCTGCACCGACAACGACGGTGTTGAGGTCTTTGAATTTGACGCGGCGTTGCCATGCGTCGCGGACTTGTTCGACGGTCAGGCTGTTGATGGCTTTGGGGTAGGCTTCCAAGTAGTCGTTGGGCAGGTCGTAGAGGCCGATCAGGCTCAGGTAGTTGAGCAGTTTGTCGTTGGAGTCGTAGCGCAGGGGGAAGCCGCCGACGATGTTGGCTTTGGCCTGTTTCAGCTCGGCTTCGGTCGGGCCTTCGGCGATAAACTGTTCAATGACGGCTTGGGTGTCAGCCAGTGAGGCTTTGGTGTTTTTCTTTTGGGTGGAGTAGGAAACGGTAAACGTGCCTTCTTCTGTCGCCGGGGCGAGGCTGCTGTATACGCCGTAGGTGTAGCCGTGTTGGTCTCGCAAAACTTTCATGAGGCGGCTGTCGAAACCGCCACCGCCGAGGATGTAGTTGCCGGCAACGAGGGCGTAATAGTCGGGGTCATGGCGTTTGAAGAGGGAAGTGCCGAGCAGGATTTGTGCCTGTGTGCCGGCAAAGGGGATGTCGCGGCGTTGGGCGGTTTGTTTGGGAACGGGCGGGATGGCGTGGGTTGCGGTGGCTTTGGCCGGCAGGTCTTTGAGGACGCGCTCGACCAGTTGCTCTGCCTGTTTGCGGTTGAGGTCGCCGACGATAGCGACGATGGCGTTGTCTTTGCCGTAGTGGGTGCGGTGGAAGGCGCGGATGTCGTCCAGACTAACGCGTTTGAGGCTGTCAACGGTTACATTTGCGCCGCTGCCGTAGGGGTGGTTCGGGTAGATGAGCTTGGTCAGTTCGCGCATGGCGGTGTAGTCGGGGGTGGTTTCCTGTTGTTGCAAGCCGGTAATGGATTGGATTTGACGGCGGCGGAAAACGGCTTCGTCAAAGCGCGGACGGGTCAGCGAGTGGTTGAGCAAGTTGGCGGCTTTGTCGCGGATGTCGGCTTTGCTGAGGCTGCGGAAGCCTGCGGATGCGCTTTCGGCATTGCTGTCGCTGCTGATGTGCGCGCCGATGTTGTCGGCTTGGGCATTGAAGGCTTCTTCGTCCAGCTCTTGGGTGCCGTCGGTCAGGAGGGCGGCAGTAAATTCGGCAACTTGGCTTTTGCCGTCCGGATTGGCGACGCTGCCTGCGCCCTTGAAGCTGACTTCAAGGTCGATGATGGGGTTTTCGTGGCGTTCGACAAGGAGGATTTGGGTGCCGTCGCGGTTGCGCCAGCGTTGGATGTCGGTGGCGGCTTGGACGCTTAAGGGCAGGAGGAGGGCAAGGGCGAGCAGGGTGGGTTTCATGTTGTGGCTTTCTGTTAAGGCCGTCTGAAAGGGTATGGGCTTTCAGACGGCCTGATGTTTATCGGCGTTTGGCAGTTTTTTTGCTTGGCGCGGCGGTAGGTTTTTGCGGCTCGATGATGACGGTGCTCATGCGCTCGTCGGTCAACATCCGGGCGGCGGCCTGTACTTCTTGCGCGCTGACTGCCTGCAGGCGGCGGTGGATTTCTTGTTCGTCGGTATATTGGAAACCGCGCGCTTCGAGGCGGCCCATCATGGAGGCTTGGGAAGACATGGAGTCTTTGGCGTAGATTTCGCTGACCGCTGCCTGGGTTTTGACGCGCTGCAATTCTTCTTCGGAAACGCCGTGGTCGGCAATGTCTTTGATTTCTTGGCGCAACTGGGCAATCAGAGTATCGGTTTTCACGCCTTCGGCAGGCATGGCCATTACGCTGAACAGCGGCATTTCACGGCTGATGATGTCGTAATGCGTTCCTGCGTTCAATGCGGTTTGCTTGCCGCGCACGAGGTTTTTGTCAAAACGGCTGGACGCGTTGCCTGCCAAAATATCGGAGAGGACGTCGAGGGCAAAAGGCATCGTGTCATCGAATTTTTGGAGTTTCGGCACACGGAAGTTGATGGCAATCAGCGGCTGGTGTGTGACCGGAGAAGTGGCTTTGACCGTAACAGGCTTGCGCAAATAGGGTTCGGTATGGAGCTTGTTGCGCGGCGGCTGGGCTTTGGCCGGAATATCGCTAAAGAGTTTGGCGGCCGTCTGAAGCGTTTGTTTGGCATCGACATCGCCGACAATGACCAATACGGCATTGTTGGGTGCGTAATATTGTTTGTACCACGCGCGCAGGTCGTCGGCTTTTAGGGTGTGCAAATCTTTCATGTAGCCGATGACGGAGGCGCGCATGGACGGTTGGGTAAAGGCGGCAAGATAGGCTTGTTCCCACATTTTGCCGTCGGCCGTGTCTTCCGTGCGTTGGCGGCGTTCTTCACGGATGACGTTCATCTCGTTGAGGAATTCTTTGTCGCTGAAGTTGAGGTTGTGCATGCGGTCTGCCTCGAGCTTCAGAATCTCGGGCAGGTTGGCGGCGGCGACGTTTTCGTAATACACCGTTTCATTGCGGCTGGTGTAGGCATTGTTTTGTCCACCCAGCTCGGACACGCGGCGGTTGAACTCGCCGGAGGGAACGTCTTTCGTGCCTTTAAACATCATGTGTTCCAAAGCGTGGCTCAGGCCGCTTTTGCCCGGTTTTTCATCCACGCTGCCGATTTTGTACCAAATCTGCGAAACGGCCACAGGCGCGCGATGGTCTTCTTTGACGATGATTTTCAGACCGTTGGGCAGGGTTTCAGAAAGCGTCTGCGCCCATGAGGCGGCAGGCAGCGCGAAGGCAAGCATTAAAGCAATTCGGCGTAACATGGTTTAATCCGTAAAATGAAAATCAATCGCCAAAGTATAGCGGAAAATCTGAAAGATTGGCCGAATGTTTCAGACGGCCCGGGCTTTATCTGCTGATTCACATCAAGCGCGGCCGTTGCCAATCTTTACCGTCGCGCCTCATTCGCGGATAATCCCAAACATTCCCGTTTCCAACCATCACAAAGGAATCATCATGGCATTTTTGAAACTGACCGAACAAAATGTTCAAGGCAAAACCGTTCTGATCCGCGCCGATATGAACGTACCGTTCAAAGACGGCAACATCAGCGACGACACCCGTATCCGCGCTTCGCTCGCATCCATCAAATACTGCTTGGACAACGGCGCGTCTGTGATCGTGATGACCCACCTCGGCCGTCCGACCGAAGGCGAATTCCATCCTGAAGACGATGTGGCGCCTGTTGCCGCGCATTTGGGCAAACTGTTGGGCAAAGACGTGAAAGTATTGAACGACTGGCGTGAAAACAAACCGACCTTGAACGCCGGTGATGTTGTGATGTTGCAAAACGTGCGCATCAACAAAGGCGAGAAGAAAAATGACTTGGAGCTGGGCAAAGCCTACGCTTCTTTGTGCGACGTGTTCGTCAACGACGCATTCGGTACCGCCCACCGCGCTCAAGCTTCGACTGAAGCCGTTGCCCAAGCCGCACCGGTTGCCTGCGCCGGCGTACTGATGGCGGGCGAACTCGACGCTTTGGGCAAAGCCCTGAAACAACCGGCTCATCCGATGGTCGCCATCGTTGCCGGCAGCAAAGTGTCTACCAAACTGACCATCCTCGAATCTTTGGCCGACAAAGTCGACCAACTCATCGTCGGCGGCGGCATTGCCAATACCTTCCTGTTGGCAGAAGGCAAAGCCATCGGCAAATCTTTGGCCGAACACGATTTGGTGGAAGAATCCAAAAAAATCATGGCGAAAATGGCGGCTAAAGGCGGCTCTGTTCCGCTGCCGACCGATGTGGTTGTCGCTAAAGCCTTCGCCGCCGATGCGGAAGCGGTGGTGAAAGACATTGCCGACGTTGCCGAAGACGACATGATTTTGGACATCGGCCCGAAATCCGCCGCTGCTTTGGCCGATTTGCTCAAAGCTGCCGGTACGGTCGTATGGAACGGCCCGGTCGGCGTGTTTGAGTTTGACCAATTTGCCGGCGGTACCAAAGTATTGGCCGAAGCGATTGCCCAAAGCGATGCGTTCTCGATTGCCGGCGGCGGCGACACTTTGGCGGCGATTGCCAAATTCGGCGTAACCGATCAAATCAGCTACATCTCTACCGGCGGCGGCGCGTTCCTTGAGTTCTTGGAAGGCAAAGAGTTGCCTGCTGTTGCTGCTTTGGAAAAACGCGGCGCATAATCGGTTTTAATATCGATGGCTGAATAAAGGCCGTCTGAAATCTGGAAATCAGGTTTCAGACGGCCTTTTGTTTTGGTTTTTATTCGAGTAAGTGTTTAGCTGGACTCAACGCCGATGATGGGCAGACTTGTTGCTAAACAGGCTGGAAAGTGTCCGGCTCTTTTCCGACGGCCTCTACGTCGGCTTGTCGGTGCAATGCCTGATAGCACGGGGTAAGCTGGCGGATGATCAGGTCGAGCTGGTGTTTGAGGATGTGGTCTTGCTGCGCTTGTGTGTTTTGTTCAAGCTCGGCAAATTCCTGACGGATTTGGGTCATGGCCGTTTCAAAAGCCTCGGGGTCGGTTTGGGGCATTTGGGTCAGCAACTCGGCGATGTGATGGGTCAGCTTGGCATAGGGCGCAAAGCCGTCGTTGCCGTCGATTCGGACTTGATCGCGGTATGCGCCGAGCGCGGAAATGTGGCCGGTCAGCGCATAGCTGGTTTTGAGCAGGGTAAAACCGTCTTGCAGGCGGTCTTGGTATTTTTTTGGGTTGCTGCTCATGTCGGACAGTGTGCTGCTGAGGGCGGCGATGCTTTCGTGGGCTTGGCGGCGGGTGAGGCGGTAGTCGAAATCGTCGCGGCTGCCGTTTTGCAGCTGGTCGAGGATGGCGTCGAGATAACGGCCGTTGGCAGTGATGGTTTGGGCGGCGGTGTGGCTGAGGGTGAGGTAACGCCAATCGGGCCAGAGGTAGGTGGCGGCGGCCCATGCGATCACGGAACCGACGATGGTGTCGATGATGCGGATGGGCATGGCGTGGTACACGTCCAAACCGGCAAGCGAGAGGCTGGTCAGGGCTTGGATGGTGATGAAGAAGGTGGAGAAGCTGTATTTGTAGCTTCGGGTCATGAAAAACAGGGTGGTGCTGGCGATGACAATCCAGAGCTTAGTTTCAACGGACGGGGTGAAGTAGGGGACGAGCGAACCGACAATCACGCCGAGAATCGTGCCGGCAATGCGTTGGTACACGCGGCTTTTGGTGGCGGTGTAGTTGGGTTGGCAGACGAAAAGTGCGGTCAGCAGAATCCAGTAGCCGAGGTTGAGATGGAGGATTTCGACAATGATGCAGGCTGCGGCCACGACGATGGAGAGTCGGGTGGCATGGCGGAATACGCTGGAGTCGAAATTGAGTTGGCTGAGGACGGTCTCGCCGATATTGCGGAATTTGGTGTTTTCAAGGGCGGCGATGCGGGTGTCGGCGTTGTCGTTTTCGGCAAGGGACGCATCGTTTTGCAGTTGCCGCAGTTGGTAATCGACGCTGCTGAGGTTGTCGAGCAGGCGGCGGATGTTGTGGAGGTTGGCATTGTCGGCATGGGTCTCGGCAAAATGGCTGAGGGATTGGCGGCAGCCTTCCATAGCGCGGCCGAGGCGTTTGCTGTATGCGTAGGGTTTGTTGTTGCGCAGGGTGGCGGCAATGTTGCGGCACGCCTGGCCCTGCATTTCGAGCAGGCGGCGGATGCGGAAGATGAGGTCGGTATTTTTGAGCTGCTCGGCCATTTCGCTGTAATCGACGTGGGCGGAGCTGATGCGTTCGTGCATGTCTTGCGCGCTGAGGTAGTAGCGCAGCATTTTGGCGGTGCGCGGATGGCGGTGTTGGCCGCGTAATCGGTAGAAAAGTGCGGCACGGCATTGGTTGAAGGCGGTAATCACGCCGGTGTTGCTCATGGCCAGGTCGATTTGGCGGTTGCCCAGCCATGCGGCTTCGTCGGGGTCGAAAAAGTCGGCTTTGGCATCGAAGTAGTTGCTGAGTGCGTCGTAGGCGTTGGCAACGGTTTCTTGGACGGGACGGTGGGGCAGGATGATTTGGAAGATCAGGGTGTTGACGCTGTATAGGACTGTGCCCAGCAGAATCATGACGGGACTGGTCAGCCAGTAGCTTTCGGGGGTGTAGGTCAGCGTGGTGTAGGTGGCGACGGCGAGCGCACCGAAGGCGATGGTGCGGTATTTGAGGCCGACGGTGCCGAGGATGGTGAAGCCGAAAGTCATCAGGGTCATGGCCAAGATGAAGGGAACGCCTGTGCCGATGGTGCTTTGGGCAAGTAGTGAGGAGAGGGTAAACAGGGCGATGGTGATGACGATGTTTATCAGACGGCCTGTGAGGCGGTTGTCCAAATCGACCAAACCGCCGGCAATAATGCCGAGTACGAAGGGCATGGCAAGTTTGGGGGTGTTAAAGTGCCAAACAAGGGTGGCGGCGATGAATACGCTGGCGAAGACGGGTAGGGAGGCAATGATCAGAGGTTTGAGCGGCGGGGTGTTCATGGTTGGGTTGTTTTATTTGTTATGAGATGAATGATTGGATTTTAACAGGATTTTCAGTCGGTTTCAGAATGCTTTAAATGAGATAAGGCCGTCTGAACGGATACGGCGAAATGCTTGATTTCGTTTCCACATCTGTTCAGACGGCCTTGTTTGGCCTGCGTCATCAGGTCATCAGGTTGAGGTCGCTGATGCGGTCGTAGAGACGCTCGGTATTGTTGCCTTCGTCATGCATTTGAATGCGCAGGCGCAAATCGTTGGCGGACACCGCTTGGCGCAGGGCTTCGCTGAGTTCGATTTGGCCTTGTGCGTAGAGGTTGAAGAGGTTTTGGTCGAACGTCTGCATGCCGTTGTTGCCGGAGCGTGCCATCAGGTCGCGGATTTCCAGCAATTCGCCTTTGAAAATCAAGTCCTGCATGGCCGGAGTGTTGAGCAGGAGGTCGGCAACGGCCGTGCGTTGGCGGTTTTTCTTGACGACGAGGCGTTGGCCGATGATACCGACGAGGTTTAACGCCAAATCCATCAAAACCTGTTGGCGGCGGTCTTCCGGATAGAAGTTGATGATGCGCTCGATGGTTTGGGAGGCTGTGCTGGCATGGATGGTAAACACGCACAGATGGCCGGTTTGAGCCAGTTGGAGGGCGTATTCCATGCTTTCTTCGCTGCGGACTTCGCCGATACAGACGACATCGGGCGCTTGACGCATGGCGCTTTGAACGGCGATTTTCCAGTTGTCGGTATCGATGCCGATTTCGCGCTGGGTGAAGATGCTGCGGCAAGGTTTGTAGATAAACTCGATGGGGTCTTCAATGGTAACGATATGGCCGGGCAGCTTTTGGTTGCGGTAGTTGAGCATGGAGGCCATGGTGGTGGATTTACCCGAACCGGTCGGACCGGCGAGGATCAGCAGGCCGCGCGGCGCAAGGGCAAGCTCTTGGAGCTTTTCGGGCAAGCCGAGGGTCTTCATCTCGGGAATGTCTTGGCTGACGCGGCGCAATACCATGCCGACGCGGCCTTGCTCGTGGTAGGCGTTGACACGGTAGCGCGTGTTGCTGCGCGATTGGACGGAATAGTTGATTTCCCAGTCGCGGTTGAAGGCTTCGAGCTGGTCGGGGTTCATGGTGGATTCGGCGATGGCGGCGGTGTCCGCGCCGGTCAGCGCTTTGTGGGGCATGGGCGTGAGGGTGCCGCCGACTTTGATGGCAGGGGGAAAGCCAGCGCTGATGAAGATGTCGGACGCGTTGCGTTTTTCGGCCTCTTCACACATGCGGTCGAGCAGGGGATGAAGATGCGTGCCGATTTCGGCCGGGGTGGGGATGTGCGGTGCTTGGTTTTTTTGTGAGTAGGCTTGCACCATTTCGCTTAACAGGTCGTGCAGAGGGGCGAGGTCGCTCATGATGATTCTCTTTAAAACGGGTATTCGGTCAGGCTGAAAGGCCGTCTGAAAACGGGATGATGGGGTTCAGACGGCCTGAGTATGGTTTAGAAAACAGAGAGGTTTTCGATGTTTTGTGCTTTACTGCGTGCCAGCTCTGGGCTGATGGTGCCTTGGCGGACCAGGGTCTGCAGGGCTTGATCGAGGGTTTGCATACCGTGGGCCTGACCGGTTTGGAGGGCGGCGTTGATTTGGGCGATTTTGTTCTCGCGGATGAGGTTGCGCACGGCCGGTGTAGAAATCAGGATTTCGTGTGCGGCGACACGGCCGTTGCCGTCGCGGGTTTTCAGCAGGGTTTGGGAAATGATGGCGCGCAAGGATTCGGACAACATGGAGCGCACGATTTCTTTTTCGCCTGCGGGGAATACGTCGACAATACGGTCGATGGTTTTGGAGGCGCCGGTTGTGTGCAGCGTACCGAAAACCAAGTGACCGGTTTCGGCGGCGGTCAGGGCGAGGGAGATGGTTTCAGGGTCGCGCATCTCACCGATCAAAATCACGTCGGGGTCTTCGCGCAGGGCGGAACGCAGGGCGTTGGTGAAGCTGTGGGTGTGCTGATGCAGCTCGCGCTGGTTGATGAGCGCCTTTTTGCTTTGGTGGACGAACTCAATCGGGTCTTCGATGGTCAGAATGTGGGCCGGTTGGGTTTCGTTGATATAGTTGACCATTGCCGCCAGCGTGGTGGATTTACCCGAACCGGTCGGGCCGGTCACCAAGACCAAACCGCGCGGATTTTCGGCAATTTTTTGGAAAATGCGCGGCGCACGCAATTCTTCCAGCGTCAGGACGGTGCTCGGAATGGTACGGAATACGGCGGCCGGGCCGCGTTCGGTCATAAAGGCGTTGACGCGGAAACGGGCAACATTAGGCAGCTCAAATGAGAAATCGACTTCAAAATCCTGTTGATAGAGCTTGCGCTGGTGGTCGTTCATGACCGAGGTAATCATGGTGCCGACTTCTTCCGAGCTCATCTCGGGCAGGTTGATGCGGCGGATGTCACCGTGTACGCGTATCATGGGGGAAATGCCCGAACTCAAATGGAGGTCGGAGGCTTTGTTTTTCACGCCGAACGCGAGTAAGTCGGTAATCTGCATAATGTGGCCTTGTTTTAGTTTAGAATAATAAAATCGCTTTATTTTAAATAGATAAATCCGTTCGACCAAGTAAAATTTTCAAAATGCCGAGTGATGAACGGGTTAAAGGAGAAAACCATGTCGGTATTGCAACAAAACTATCAGGACGTATGCCGGGTGCTTGAACAGGCGGCTGAGGCTGCCGGTCGGCCTGCGGATGCGGTGAAGCTGGTAGCGGTCAGCAAGACGTTTCCGGCAGACGATATTCGCGAAGTGTATGCGGCCGGCCAGCGCGATTTTGGCGAGAACTATATTCAGGAATGGTTTGAAAAAACGGAAACGTTGGCCGATTTGCCGGATATTGTTTGGCACGTTATCGGCGATGTGCAGTCTAATAAAACCAAATTTGTGGCCGAACGCGCACATTGGGTGCATACGATAGGCCGTCTGAAAACGGCGCGGCGCTTGAGCGAACAAAGGCCGTCTGAAATGCCGCCGTTGCAGGTGTGCATTGAAGTGAACATTGCCGCGGAAGAGGCAAAACACGGCGTGGCACCCGATGAAGCGGTTGAACTGGCCCTTGAAGTGGCCAAGTTGCCGAATATTAAAGTGCGTGGATTGATGTGTGTGGCCAAGGCCGACAGCAGCGACGATGAGTTGCGCAGCCAGTTTCATACCATGCAACGGCTGTTGGCTGAGCTGAACGCGGCAGGCGTCGAAGCAGATGTTTTGTCTATGGGTATGTCCGGCGATATGCCAATCGCGGTAGAATGCGGCGCAACCCATGTCCGCATCGGCAGCGCGATTTTCGGCAAGCGGCATTATCCTCAATAAAAGTAATAGGCCGTCTGAACAGGGCAGACAGCAGTTTCAGACGGCCTGATCGATATCACAAAGGAGTGACATATATATGAATATCTATTTTCTCGGCGGTGGCAATATGGCGACTGCCATTGCAGGCGGTTTGGTCAAACAAGACGGCTATCGTGTCCACATTGTCGAACGCGGCGCCGAAAGACGAGCGCAACTGGAGCAAGAATTGGGTGTAGCCACTTCTGAAAATCTGCCCGAATTGAGTGCGGACGATGTCCTCATTCTCGCCGTCAAACCGCAAGACATGCAGGTAGCCTGTCAAAACATCCGTTTGAATGGCGCGCTGGTGTTGTCCGTAGCTGCAGGTTTGTCCATCGATACCCTCAGCCATTATTTGGGCGGTACACGCCGTATCGTGCGCATCATGCCCAATACGCCGGCCAAAATCGGTTTGGGCGTATCCGGTATGTTTGCCGATGCAGGCGTTTCAGAAGCAGACCGTACAGCTGCAGACGGCATCATGCGCTCTGTCGGCACGACCGTTTGGCTGAACGAGGAAGAGCAACTCCACAATATTACCGGCATCAGTGGCAGCGGCCCTGCCTATGTTTTCTATCTGTTGGGCGCACTCCAAAATGCGGCTTTGGCACAAGGTTTCAATGAGCAAGATGCACGCGAACTGAGCCTCGCCACATTTAAAGGCGCAGTGGCTTTGGCCGAACAAACCGGCGAAGCATTCGCACAATTACAGCAAAACGTGACTTCCAAAGGCGGCACGACACACGAAGCCATCGAAACCTTCAAAGCCCATCACGTTGCCAAAGCCATCGAACAGGGCGTAGAAGCCTGTGTCAAACGTTCGCAAGAAATGGCGCAACAATATAAGGCCGTCTGAACATGCGCGGCGACTTGCTCTTATTATTGGCAGACGCTATTGCCATCCTGTGTATCACACGCTTTTTGCTCCGATACGCAGGATTGGCAACAGAGCACCCCCTGCTCAAATTCAGCATACAGGCAACAGGCTGGCTGACCAAACCTTGGCAAAAAGCATTTCCATCCGGCGAGAAAACCGATTGGTACTGCCTGCCCGCAGGTTTTCTGGTGTACTACCTTGCCTGTACCGCCATTATTTTCATCTCGCCGGCGCTGTCCATCAGCAATAAGCTGATTTTGGCAAATTTCTGGTTTGCCGTACTCCATATGCTGAAAGCTGCGGCCTATACATTACTTATCGGTCTGATTATTAGAATGGTGTCCGGCATACAAGGCCGCTATTCGCCGTTGACTTATGCCATCGAACGAATCCTGCAGCCATTGCTCAAACCGTTTTCCTTCTTACGCGTAGGGCGATACGATTTTTCAGGCAGTTTGTTGGCACTCTTATTATGGTTGTGGCTGGCCCGATGGTTTCCCCAACTTATCCAGCAAACCAACCTATGGTTGCTTCAATAGGCCGTCTGAAAGCGCAGCAGGTATTAACGACCAAAAATACAACGTCCTAAAAAGCGCTTTAATACATTTAGGTGTAAGGTAGTGCAAAAAAGTGCAAATCGAAATATAAAGAACAAATGAATAGGTAAAACATGATATGATTCGCCCAATTTCCAAAACGGAAATTTAAGAAAACCCAATAAAAGCAAACCCGTAGCATCCAAATCATTAACAACAAACCGAAAGCAGACACCATGGCAAAGCTGACAGAACAAGATATTTTAAACTGGGATGGTCCTGAAGAGGACTACATGAACAGCGACCAATTGGCCTTCTTCCGCGAACTACTGGTTAAAATGCAAGAAGAACTGATTGAAAATGCAAACACCACTACCGGCCATCTTCAAGAGCACGAATCCGCCCCCGATCCTGCCGACCGAGCTACCCAAGAAGAAGAGTACGCTTTAGAACTGCGCACTCGCGACCGCGAGCGTAAACTTCTCAATAAAGTTCAAGCGACTCTCCGCAGCATCGACGAAGGTAATTACGGTTTCTGTGCCGATACCGGCGAACCCATCGGCCTCAAGCGCCTGCTGGCACGTCCGACCGCGACATTGTCCGTAGAAGCGCAAGAGCGCCGCGAACGAATGAAAAAACAGTTCGCCGACTAAAAATATAAAGATAGAAACCTCAAAAGGCCGTCTGAAAGAGCAATTCAGACGGCCT
>NZ_KV799972.1:0-563 GCF_001810105.1 Neisseria sp. HMSC068C04 | reverse complement strand
CACTGCTATCAGGCTGATCTACACATTCATTCCATTCGTAAAGCTTACGTCCTACCGGCTTAATCGATACATGCATATGACGTTGTACAAGCTTTCTTACGAAACTATCAAGAAAACTTGGATGTTGCGTGATTAACACGATATCTAAGCCATGATGTCGATGTAATGCTAAAGCTTCTATAAATGGAGGTACTTTTGAAGCGGCTGATCTAGTACCTAATAAACGCTGGGCTTCGTCTATGATGACGAGCGAGCCATAAGGGAGGAAGTCTTGAAAAGGCTTCTCTTTAATTTGTTCATCTGTAAGTTCTTCATGTTCTATTTTAAGTTCGGGGATGCCGTTGACAAAGAGCGGGCGTTTTTTCTTTACACCGTCTTTATCAGTAAAATGTGTGTAGCTTTCATCTGTCATCAACATATTGACGATAGAGCTAGTCTTGCCGCTACCCGGAACGCCTGTTTGTAAAATAATCATTTAGCTTTTCCCCCCGGAATAAATGACAGTTTACTGATACTTTGCATAGCAATGTTAAATGCAAATGCACCGAATATCAGACCTAATG
>NZ_KV799971.1:0-234 GCF_001810105.1 Neisseria sp. HMSC068C04 | reverse complement strand
CGTCGCCACTATCGAAACCAACAGCATCACCACCAACAGCTGTATCAAAGAGTAGCCCCTCTGTACGGTTACCCTATTCTGTTTTCCGTCAAATGTCTTTAAGTACATATCTTTATTCCCTTTATCTTTTATATCCCATCCAACAAGAGGCTATCCGTTTATCCCTTTACCCAATGCCCCCATACAAAGCCGCCCTTCAACCCGAACCGGCAAACGGTTTGGCATCAGGGCGGC
>NZ_KV799970.1:0-610 GCF_001810105.1 Neisseria sp. HMSC068C04 | reverse complement strand
GGCAAGTGTTCATCAACTTCATGATGTTTTCCTTAACGAAATGTTTAAAAAAAAGTGTTTGCGGGCTATGTGAAGGTTTAGAGACCGCCCGCCGAGCCTCTTAAAATTAATCTTCTTTTGTATAAAAACTGAAAATTAAAAATTCGCCGCCGATTTCTTCAATCGCCGAACTAAAAGCGTCTTCATAGCTTTCATATTGACCGGCAGATTTAATGTTGGGCGTAAAGCCAATATCGCCGAATGGATCGGGATAGATGAATTCATGATTTTCTAGTTCTTGAACAATAAATTTTTGCTGATACTTACTCATGATTCAGCCTTTCTTAGGCTTTGGGCGCTGCGCCTTTAACTTGGAAATCAAGCAATTTAGGAGCAAGGCCTTTACCTGTTGATTCCATGGCAACGGTTACATCAACCGCGCAAGGAAATTTAAGGTTTTTCAGTTTTTCGAAATTATGGCTATCGCCAAATTTCATGCTTGCTGCGGTAAAACCTACGGAATTACCGTTTGCCGGCATTGGGCTGGCTACCAAAACTGTGCAAGAATCAATTTTGTTACCGTCAATTTCGCCTTTGAATTGTTTTGCTCCCAACAGGGTTGCTGAATATG
>NZ_KV799969.1:0-2258 GCF_001810105.1 Neisseria sp. HMSC068C04 | reverse complement strand
TAAACCTGAATATAAAGAAAATATCAAAGTTCCTTCCGGAACAGTCGTTACAATCGGCCCAGTAGAAACGCCCGAAGGCAAAAAGACTTATACAGTTACTTTCACAAACCCTTCTAATGGCGGAAGTAGTGAAGCCTCTGTACAGACTAATAATAGCCCTGCACCGACTGGCAATACTGGCGGTAGTCCTGATGGAAATCCTAACGGTAATCCTGACGGTAAGCCCGATGGAAAACCCGACGGTAAACCTGATGGAAATCCTGACGGAAATCCTGATGGAAATCCTGATGGAAAGCCTGATGATAGACCTGATGACAGACCAGACGATAAACCCGATGATAAGCCTGATGGAAAAGACGGCAAAGATGGACAGGACGGTAGGGACGGTAAAGATGGTAAGGACGCCCAAGACCTTTGCGAAAAACACCCCGAAGCTTCTGCATGTAAAGATTTAGGAGATACGGACTACAAAGATTTAGAAATACCTGAAAAAGCAATCAACCTAGAATTAAAACCGCTAGATATATTCAGCACTAACGGCACATGTCCTGCTAATCCTACATTTACTCTAGGCGTATTAGGTACATTTGAAATTCCTTATGACTATTTCTGCAATATTGCACGATTGCTTCGCCCTATATTAATTCTAGGCACGATCATAATGTGCGGATTCTTTGCTTTTAACGCAGTCAAGGAGCTTTAATCATGTGGGGCAAATTAATCACAAGCGTTTTAATGACCGTTGCAGGAAAAATTATAACCGCACTTGGCCTTTCATTTGTCAGCTATGTAGGGCTAAATGAAATTCAAGGTTTTCTGTTGTCGCACGTTCAAACGCAAATAGGCGGTATTCCATCAGATGCCATGAACTTAGCTTATATCGCAGGAATTGGCGTTTGTCTGAACTGGATTTTCGGCACATTCGCCTTTGTTGTATCGCTTAAAAGTCTTTCTAAACTGTCAGCTTCTATCAGTAAAAAATAAAAAGGGTAACGTATGCTTTATTTAATCACAGGTGTTCCCGGCTCTGGCAAAACCCTAAAAATGATTTCAGACTTGATGACACGTCAAGATTTAAAAAACCGTCCTTTATATCTTGACGGCATTCCTGAAGTAGATGAAAAAATTATTCCAAATTTGCCTATTCCAGAAGGCGAAACAATGCAGACGTGGCACAAATGGGCACCCACCGGCGCGATTCTTGTGATTGACGAATGCCAGCGAGTATTTAGGCCACGTCCAAGCGGTTCAAAAGTACCCGATTTTGTGGCAGAACTAGAAACCCACCGACATAAAGGTATTGATATTTTCTTGTTGACCCAACATCCTAGGCTGATTGACAGTAATGTCCGCGCATTGGTAGGCCATCATTGCCATATCGGCAAAACAAATCTAGGCGTTCGCCGTATGTTGGAATGGGAAAGGTGCGCAGACCCGACATCATCAAGAGATGTATCATCTGCTGTAAAAAGCGTTTATACGTTAGATAAAAAAGCCTTCGGTGTATATAAATCAGCCGAAGAACACACCAAAATCAAAACCAAGTTAAGCCGAGTTGTATATATCTTCCCTGCCGTGCTTGCCCTCTTAATTACCGCAGGTTGGTATATCTATTCAAGCTGGAACAATCGGATAGACACGATGAAGGCAGAACAGGAAAAGCCCAAAATTGAGGCGCAAGCCTCAAGCCCTGAAGCGGTGGGGGCGGTTGCTGTTCCAACAGCAAACGGCACCAACGCAGAAGGGCAATACACGTCACAAATGGCTGTTCCTGAACCGCCGAAGCCACATCTATCAGAAGATGACTACAAGCCGAGAATTGAAGATAGACCTGAAACCGCGCCAATATATGATGGCGTGAACAAATCAATAACCGCCATGCCCTGGCCTTCTGCTTGCGTAAAAAGCGATAATGGCTGTAATTGCTATACAGAACAAGGCTCTAAGATTGCGGAAATCAGCAAAAAAACCTGTTTAAGCTATATCAAAGATGGCTTGCCGTTCAATCCTTATAAAGCCAAAAAGACCGAAACAGCAGAAGTTAAAGAAACCGAACAAGAAATAGAAAGGCCACAAGTTTTATCTATGGGCGGTAAAAGTCAACAGAATTTAATGTATGACGGTTATGTCGAAAAAGGAAACGAAATAGGCGCACAAAATGGTGCTAAAACAGGTTCATGAATCCGATCAGAATTGAACCTAAACCAATAAAACAACCATTAATCAAGTCAGGGGGAGGACGTCCAGAAAGATTTGTA
>NZ_KV799968.1:0-239 GCF_001810105.1 Neisseria sp. HMSC068C04 | reverse complement strand
GCCCTCACCCGCACCACCTTCGGACTCCCGATCTCCACTTCCCCGTTGCTCAACTTGATATACGCCCCCTTGCAGGTAATCAGAATCTCTTCCTTCGCCGCTATGGTGATTTTCCCCGCACTGCTGGTCAGAGTGGCGTCTTTTAAGGCGTTCAGCTGCAACTCGTCATTCTGTGCCTGCACTTCTACTTTGCCCTGATTGGCCTGCATCTTGATGCCGCTGCTTTGCGCAAACAGGTT
>NZ_KV799967.1:0-41646 GCF_001810105.1 Neisseria sp. HMSC068C04 | reverse complement strand
GATTTTGGGGAATTTTGCAAAGGTCTCAGGCCGTTTTCAGACGGCCTTTTTTGCGTATGAGCTTGAGATATCGTATGAAATCTGTTGTAATTCAGTTAATGAGCTTTGAATACCGTTATTCAAAAGTTGGTTTCTTCAACGAATCATGCTTATAATGCGCATTATGAAAAAATACATTCTTCCTATCCTTGCTGTGGCGGCACTTGCCGGTTGTGAATCGATTTATGTTCCAACATTGAAAGAAGTGCCAGTTCGACCAACCAACGTCAAGAAACCTAAGGCTGATTCACAAGTTTCAGCTACCGGTTATCATTTGGCTCCTTCGCATTGGGCAGATGTTTCCAAGATTCATGATGAAGCACGTCGCTTGAGTACACAAGTGAGCCAAGGTAGTCTGACCAAAGTTCAGGCTGCCCAATATTTGAACCGTTTCCGTATCCAACAAGTGGGACGCAACTCTGTCGATGACAGTATGTACGAAGTTTATCTGCGTTCTGCCGTTGACAGCCAACGTGGTGAAATTACTACCGAGCAATCCAAACAATACATCCAAGGCGCTTTGCGCGGTTGGCAGCAACGTTGGAAAAACATGGATACCAAGCCAAGCAATCCTGCGTTTACCAACTTCCTGATGGAAGTTATGGGTATGCAACCTTTGAAATAAAAAAGTCATAAACCGAGAAGGCCGTCTGAATATTCAGGCAGCCTTCTTTTTATATGTATGTGTGTCGTTGAATTCTATTTAATATTATGTTTTTAAAATTTCAAAACAAACAACAGCGTTTTTTCTATTTATTAGCCGTAGCTGTTTTTATTTCGGTCGTTATGGTTATATGGTCTTATGCATGGTCGAAATATTTTGATTTAGGAGCGAATGAGTCAAGAGAGGCTGTAGAGATTGCAGGATTGAGTCTGTTATTGCAGTTTTTTTTATGCCTACCCTATTTTTGTTGCAAGAGATATATTTTTACTTCTCTTGCGATTACATCGATTATTAATGGAGTATATCTGTATTTGTATTGGATGTCTTCTACGCCTCCCTGTTGCGGAGATATGGGGCAGGGTTTGATTACTATACTGTATATGTTTATTTCAGGTGTATATTTCGTTGTTTCATGTGGGATTATTATTGACTATTTGTATTCTAAGAAGGTTCAAAAAAATAGGAAGTCATCATAAGTTGATATATGATGGAGAAAAGGCCGTCTGAAACCTAGATTTTAGGTTTCAGACGGCCTTTTATTTTGCTGTACTGTGCCGATGCAACACAAGTCTGTCTGTTCTAGTGGTGCACGATATCGCCAGTAATAAGCCTATAAGGTTTTTCGAAGTGAAATTCTTACACTGCGTGAACTAAGGTCAGGGATTCACTCTGGCTGTCGTTAAGGTAGGTGGAAAGTGCAGAGTGATTTTTCATAGGCGATTTAGGTATATTTGAAGAAAAGGTGTGTCCGACTTGTAGTTGAACTTTATCCAATTAAGAATCAAACAGCTTGTCAGCCGCTTGACGGGCTTTCTCTTGAATATCTTCGGTCAGATAGTTTTTCATTTGAGAATAAACCAACGCAATGACGGCAATGTCATCGCTGAAACCAAATGGAATCAGAAGGTCGGGAATGCTGTCGATAGGGCTGAGGAAATAAACCAGTGCACCGACAATAATCATTTTAGCCCGTTTGGGCGTGTGTTCAGATTCCCAAAGGTAATAAAGTGTATAAAGCTGTCGGACGACAGGTTTGCCCAGGCGGCCGGCAAAGCGTCCGAGTTTTTTCATAAAGCCGGATGTATCCAAGTTTCGGCGACGGAAGGAGGGGATGTAGTCTTCCGGATTGGGTGTGTTTTGATGAGGGGAGTGTGTCATGATACAGCCTCCTTATAAGGTATGGAAACATTATTGGTATTGCACTGTATTTTAGTCCATCTAGGAATGAATGAAATGTCTTTGAATGTATAACTATGTAAGAGTAGTGATGATAATGCAATGGTAATAAGTTAGGAATGGCTTATGCCTTTGTAAAGATTAGGTATCAAGAATGAGAATTTATCTCGCAATAGATACAATTCTCAAATCATAATGATGTTATCGTAAGTGCTTTGATGGGGAGATGGCTTAATTGCAGGAAAGTAACAAAAAAGGCTAAGCACACAAAAAAAAATCTAAGAATGATTGTTTGATTTTATTAGTTTTTTGGTAAAAATCATTAGAGCATTTATAAATTGCACTGTTCAAAATGAGATAAAACAGGTAAATTATGGTTTATGTAGCTTATTGTAGTGCTGAGCTATAGGTTTTGAGCTGATAATAAATCTAGAGGAACTGACCATGTCCGCCAAATCACGCCCGGTATTTTTGGAAATTCCGAATATCCGATTGCCCATACCGGGGATTGTATCTATTCTTCACCGTATCAGCGGCGTCGGCTTATTTGTGATGCTGCCTGTTCTCTTGTATTTCTTCTCCGGAACGCTGGATCGCGAAGCGTCGTTTGAAGCATATCGTTCTGCTATCTCCAATCCGTTTGTGAAGCTGATTCTTATCGGTCTGTTGTGGGCATATCTGCACCACTTTTTTGCCGGTATCCGCTTTCTGTTTTTGGATGTGCATAAAGGCTTGGAATTAAATACTGCACGTGCTACTGCTAAAGTTGTATTTGCTTCTGCTTTGATTCTGACCGTCGTTTTGGGAGCTTTGTTATGGTAGAGCGTAAATTGACAGGTGCGCATTACGGTTTGCGCGATTGGGCAATGCAACGTGCAACTGCGGTCATCATGCTGGTGTATACCGTGGTTCTTTTGGTTGTTTTGTTTACGTTGCCTAAAGAATATTCGGCATGGCAGGCATTTTTTGATCAGACCTGGGTGAAAATATTTACCCAAGTGAGCTTCTTGGCTGTATTCCTGCATGCATGGGTAGGTATCCGCGATTTGTGGATGGACTACATTAAGCCTTTCGGCGTACGTTTGTTTTTACAAGTTGCCACCATCGTTTGGTTGGTAGGCTGCTTGGTGTATTCAGTTAAAGTAATTTGGGGGTAAATATGGGTTTTCCTGTTCGCAAGTTTGATGCCGTGATTGTTGGCGGTGGTGGTGCAGGTTTACGCGCAGCCCTCCAATTGTCTAAATCCGGCCTGAATTGTGCTGTTTTGTCTAAAGTGTTCCCAACCCGTTCTCATACTGTAGCGGCTCAAGGCGGTATTTCTGCTTCATTGGGTAATGTGCAGGAAGACCGTTGGGATTGGCATATGTACGATACTGTGAAAGGTTCCGACTGGTTGGGCGACCAAGATGCGATTGAGTTTATGTGTCGCGCAGCGCCTGAAGCCGTAATTGAGTTGGAACACATGGGTATGCCTTTCGACCGTGTGGAAAGCGGTAAAATCTACCAACGTCCTTTCGGCGGCCATACTGCCGAACACGGTAAACGCGCGGTAGAACGTGCATGTGCGGTTGCCGACCGTACCGGTCATGCGATGTTGCATACTTTGTACCAACAAAACGTCCGTGCCAATACACAATTCTTTGTGGAATGGACGGCGCAAGATTTGATTCGTGATGAAAACGGCGACGTAGTCGGTGTAACCGCCATGGAAATGGAAACCGGCGAAGTTTATATTTTCCACGCTAAAGCTGTGATGTTTGCTACCGGTGGCGGTGGTCGTATTTATGCTTCTTCTACCAATGCTTATATGAATACCGGTGACGGTTTGGGTATTTGTGCCCGTGCAGGTATTCCGTTGGAAGACATGGAATTCTGGCAATTCCACCCGACCGGTGTAGCCGGTGCCGGTGTATTGATTACCGAGGGTGTACGCGGTGAGGGCGGTATTCTGTTGAATGCCGATGGCGAACGCTTTATGGAACGTTACGCTCCGACTGTAAAAGACTTGGCTTCCCGTGACGTGGTTTCCCGTGCGATGGCAATGGAAATTTACGAAGGTCGCGGCTGCGGTAAAAACAAAGACCACGTTTTGCTGAAAATCGACCATATCGGCGCAGAAAAAATTATGGAAAAACTGCCGGGCATCCGTGAGATTTCCATTCAGTTTGCCGGTATCGACCCGATTAAAGACCCGATTCCTGTTGTACCGACTACCCACTACATGATGGGTGGTATTCCGACCAACTACCATGGCGAAGTTGTCGTTCCGCAAGGTGAAGATTACGAAGTGCCTGTAAAAGGTCTATATGCGGCAGGTGAGTGCGCTTGTGCTTCTGTACACGGTGCGAACCGCTTGGGTACTAACTCCCTGTTGGACTTGGTGGTATTTGGTAAAGCTGCCGGCGACAGTATGATTAAATTCATCAAAGAGCAAAGCGACTGGAAACCTCTGCCTGCTAATGCCGGTGAGTTGACCCGCCAACGTATCGAGCGTTTGGACAACCAAACCGATGGTGAAAACGTTGATGCATTGCGTCGCGAGCTGCAACGCTCCGTACAACTGCACGCCGGTGTGTTCCGTACCGATGAGATTCTGAGCAAAGGCGTTCGAGAAATCATGGCGATTGCCGAGCGCGTGAAACGTACTGAAATCAAAGACAAGAGCAAAGTGTGGAATACTGCGCGTATCGAAGCTTTGGAATTGGATAATCTGATTGAAGTAGCGAAAGCGACTTTGGTGTCCGCCGAAGCGCGTAAAGAATCGCGTGGCGCACACGCTTCAGACGATCATCCTGAGCGCGATGACGAAAACTGGATGAAACATACCCTGTATCATTCAGATACCAATACTTTGTCTTACAAACCGGTACATACCAAGCCTTTGAGCGTGGAATACATCAAACCGGCTAAACGCGTTTATTGATGAGGTTTCAGACGGCCTTTACCTTAAAGGCCGTCTGAAACCTAACCATACCCACATTGAACTGCTTGAATTCATAATACAAAATCATTGGGCAGTTTATGAGAAAAGGAACACTTCTCATGGAAAAAATGAGTTTTGAAATTTACCGTTACAACCCGGACGTTGATGCCAAACCTTATATGCAACGTTACGAGTTGGAATTGGAGCCAACCGACGTTAAACTTTTGGACGCTTTGGTGCGCCTGAAAGCACAAGACGATACATTGTCTTTCCGCCGTTCTTGCCGCGAAGGTATTTGCGGCTCTGACGGTATGAACATCAACGGCAAAAACGGCTTGGCATGTCTGACTGACCTGCGCGGCCTGAAACAGCCGGTTAAAATCCGTCCTCTGCCAGGTCTGCCTGTTATCCGCGACCTGATTGTGGATATGACCCAATTCTTCAAACAATATCACTCCATCAAACCTTACGTTGTCAACGATAATCCTATCGATGCGGACAAAGAGCGTCTGCAAACTCAGGAAGAGCGTAAAGAGTTGGACGGTTTGTACGAATGTATTTTGTGCGCCTGCTGTTCGACTGCCTGCCCGTCATTCTGGTGGAACCCTGATAAATTCGTTGGCCCGTCCGGTTTGCTGAATGCTTACCGTTTCATTGCGGATAGCCGTGATACCATCACTAATGAGCGTTTGGATAATCTGAACGACCCATACCGTTTGTTCCGTTGCCACACCATTATGAACTGCGTAGACGTATGTCCTAAACACTTGAATCCGACCCGAGCCATCGGTAAGATTAAAGAGATTATGTTGAAACGAGCCGTTTAAGAAATGATGGTTTTTGACGATATTGCCAAACGGAAAATCCGTTTTCAAACCCGCCGGGGATTGTTGGAATTAGACTTAATCTTCGGCAGGTTTATGGAAAAAGAATTCGAGCACCTGAGTGATCAGGAGTTGTCCGAATTTTCCGAAATCCTAGAATTTCAAGACCAAGAGTTGCTTGCCTTGATTAACGGACATTCGGCGACGGACAAGAAACACCTGATTCCCATGCTTGAAAAAATCAGACAGGCATGACGTGTTATAGAGCTTGTTTGCGATGCCAATCCGAACAAGCTCTTTCCATACTGAGGCCGTCTGAAAAAAGGACCGTGCCGCTTAGGCGGCAACGAAAGCCCCAACTTACAAAGGAGTTTAAGAATGTCTAAATCAGTCAAGCTCACCACCCCAAATCAAGAGACCTTGGAACTGCCAGTATTGGAAGCAAGTATCGGCCATGATGTGGTTGATATCCGTGCGTTGACAAAAAATACAGGTCTGTTTTCCTTCGATCCAGGATTCGTGTCGACTGCAAGTTGCGAATCCAAAATCACTTATATTGATGGCGATGAAGGTCTGTTGTATTACCGTGGTTATCCTATCGAGCAGCTGGCCGAAAAATCTGATTACTTGGAAGTTTGCTATCTGTTGATTTACGGCGAACTGCCTACCCCTGAACAGAAAAAAGAATTTGATGCCACAGTCAGCCGCCATACTATGCTGCATGAGCAGTTGACTTGGTTCTTCCGCGGTTTCCGTCGCGATGCGCACCCGATGGCGATGATGGTTGGCGTGGTTGGCGCTTTGTCTGCTTTCTACCAAGACAGCTTGGATATTGCCAATCCTGAGCACCGCAAAATTGCGATTTACCGCTTGATCTCCAAAATCCCGACAATTGCGGCAATGTGTTACCGTTATTCCAACGGTCTGCCGTTCAATTATCCAAAAAATAACCTTTCCTATGCTGAAAACTTCTTACACATGATGTTTGCGACACCATGTGAAGAATACAAACCTAATCCAGTATTGGCTCGCGCGCTCGACCGCATCTTTATTTTGCATGCCGACCACGAGCAAAACGCTTCTACTTCGACTGTACGTTTGGCCGGTTCTTCAGGCGCGAATCCATTTGCCTGTATCGCTGCCGGTATCGCCTGTCTGTGGGGTGCTTCACACGGCGGTGCAAACGAAGCTGTGTTGAAAATGCTGGACGAAATCGGCGATGTATCTAATGTTGCCGCATACATGGAAGGTGTGAAACAACGCAAATACCGTCTGATGGGCTTCGGTCACCGCGTATACCGCAATATGGACCCACGAGCCAACATCATGCGCGAAACCTGCTATGAAGTCTTGAAAGAATTGGGTTTGGAAGACAGTCCTAAATTCAAGCTGGCGATGGAATTGGAACAAATTGCACTGAAAGATCCGTTCTTTGTTGAACGCAAGCTGTATCCAAACGTCGATTTCTACTCCGGTATCGTCTTGTCCGCATTGGGCATTCCAACTGAAATGTTTACCGTTATTTTCGCATTGTCGCGCAGTGTAGGTTGGATTTCTCATTGGCATGAAATGATTAGCGATCCGGCACTGAAAATCGGTCGCCCACGTCAACTGTATACCGGTGCAGAGCGTCGCGATTACGTTCCGGTAGATAAACGCTAATAGACAATACATTAATATATTGTTGAAAAGTCGTTTGAAAAAATCGAATTGCCGTTTTCAATGAGGTTGGTCGTAATTAATTAAGTTGATAGCAGGTAATTTGATTTGAAATAGGGTAGAATAAAGTGTCATTTCAGACGGCCTGAATTCCGTTCGGAGAACACGGGATTCTACCCTTTGTTTATATTTTAAAGAAAAGAGCTCACGCCATGATGGACGAAAAACTCAATTTCTCTTATCTGTTTGGTTCTAATGCGCCATACATCGAGGAGTTGTATGAAAAGTTTCTGGATAATCCGGAATCTGTCGATGAAAAATGGAAACAGTACTTTACCGATTTGAGTAAGCAGCCGGGCGCAGTCGCTGTCGATGTTGCCCATACACCGATTCGTGAATCATTTGCCACTTTGGCTAAAAAGAAAATTGCCGCAGCCGTCGCAGGCGGTGTAGATGAGGCAATGATGAAAAAGCAAGTCAGCGTTTTGCGACTGATTTCTGCCTATCGTATCCAAGGCGTGGGTGCAGCCCAACTTGATCCGCTCAAACGTATTCCTCCTCAAAATATCGAAGCGCTCGATCCTAAATTCCACGGTCTGTCAGATGCCGATATGGCGCTTCAGTTCAATATGGGCGAGGGCGATTTTTCCGGTCAGAGCAAACTGCCTCTGTCCCAAATTATCAGCAACCTCAAACAAACCTACTGTGGCCATATCGCGGTAGAGTACATCTACATTCCAAATACCGAAGAGCGTCGTTGGGTTCGCAATTATTTTGAAAGCGTACTGTCTACGCCAAGCTACAACGTTGAACAGAAACGCCGTATCTTGAAAGAAATGACTGCTGCCGAAACTCTGGAACGCTACCTGCATACCAAATATGTCGGCCAAAAACGCTTTGGTGTAGAAGGCGGCGAAAGTGCGATTGCCGGTTTGAACTACCTGATTCAAAATGCCGGTAAAGACGGCGTGGAAGAAGTCATCATCGGTATGGCACACCGTGGCCGTCTGAATGTTTTAGTGAATATTTTGGGCAAAAAACCCAGCGATTTGTTCGCTGAGTTTGAAGGCCGTGCCGAAATCAAATTGCCTAGCGGCGACGTGAAATACCACATGGGCTTCAGCTCCGATATCGCTACGCCACACGGCCCGATGCACGTTTCTTTGGCATTCAACCCGTCACACTTGGAAATCGTTAACCCAGTAGTGGAAGGTTCTGCGCGCGCCAAACAAAAACGTTTGGGTGAAAACGGTCGCGATAAAGTCTTGCCGGTATTGATTCACGGTGACTCCGCATTTATCGGTTTGGGTGTTAACCAAGCAACATTCAACCTGTCTAAAACACGCGGTTATACCACCGGTGGTACTGTTCACATCGTGATCAACAACCAAATCGGCTTTACGACTTCCGATACCCGCGATACCCGTTCAACCGTACACTGTACCGATATTGCGAAAATGGTTTCTGCTCCGGTTATCCATGTGAACGGCGATGATCCTGAACGCGTTTGCTTTGCCATCCAAGCTGCCTTGGATTACCGCAAAAAATTCCATAAAGACATCGTGGTTGACGTTGTCTGCTACCGTAAATGGGGTCACAACGAGGGCGATGATCCGACCTTGACCCAACCGATGATGTACAAAAAAGTATCGCAACACCCAGGTGCGCGTGCTTTGTACACCGAGCAACTGATTGCCGAAGGCGTGGTAACTCAAGCTGAGGCTGACGGTTACATCCAAGCTTACCGTGATGCTTTGGACAAAGGCGAACATGTTGAACAAACAACTTTGAGTAACTTCCAACGCACACAAATCGACTGGAGCAAATACCAAGGCAAAGATTGGCGCGAACACATCGAAACCGGTTTGCCTGCCGCGGATATTGAGCGCCTTACCGAGAAGTTTACCGCCGTGCCGGAAGGCTTTGCCCTGCATCCGACTGCAAAACGTGTGATTGAAGCGCGTAAAGCCATGGCATCCGGCAAACAAGCCATCGACTGGGGTATGGCAGAAACCTTGGCATATGCAAGCCTGCTGACTAAAGGTTATGGCGTGCGTATCTCCGGTGAGGACTCCGGCCGCGGTACATTCTCACACCGTCATGCAGTATTGCACGATCAAAACCGTGAAAAATGGGACGACGGTACTTATGTTCCTCTGCGCCATATGGGCGAAGGCATGGGCGAGTTCCTGGTTATCGACTCCATTTTGAACGAAGAAGCCGTGATGGCGTTTGAGTACGGCTTTGCCTGCTCCGCACCTGACAAGCTGACCATTTGGGAAGCTCAATTCGGTGACTTCGCCAACGGCGCGCAAGTGACTATTGACCAATTCCTGTCTTCAGGCGAAACCAAATGGGGTCGTTTGTGCGGTCTGACCACCATCCTGCCGCACGGCTACGACGGTCAAGGCCCTGAGCACTCTTCTGCACGCGTAGAACGTTGGTTGCAACTGTGTTCTGAGAACAATATGCAAGTCATCATGCCGTCTGAAGCGTCGCAAATGTTCCACATCTTGCAACGTCAAGTCTTGGGTTCATACCGCAAACCGCTGGTGATTTTCATGTCCAAACGCCTGTTGCGCTTCAAAGGTGCAATGAGCCCGCTGGAAAACTTCACCGAAGGTTCGACCTTCCGTCCGGTTATCGGCGATACTGCTGAACGCGCAAGCAACGACAGCGTGAAACGCGTGGTATTGTGTGCCGGTCAGGTTTACTATGACTTGGAAGCTGGCCGTGCCGAGCGTAAACTGGAAGATGATGTTGCTATCGTCCGCGTTGAGCAGCTGTATCCGTTCCCATACGACGAGGTTAAAGCTGAACTGGCGAAATATCCGAACGCAAAATCTGTGGTTTGGGCGCAAGAAGAGCCGAAAAACCAAGGTGCGTTCTACCAAATCCGCCACCGCATCGAAGACGTTATCAGCGAAGAGCAAAAACTGTCTTATGCTGGTCGTCCAAGCAGCGCATCGCCTGCAGTGGGCTACTCAAGCAAACACATTGCTCAATTGAAACAATTGGTTGAAGACGCTTTGGCGTTGTAAGCCAAGTTGCATTCCGTCTGAGGCTGTTCAGGCGGAATGCCCATATGCAGAATTAAAAACACACAACAGGCCGTCTGAAAGGGCCATTGGAGACACAAAATGATTATTGATGTAAAAGTACCTATGCTGTCTGAAAGCGTATCTGAAGGCACGCTCTTGGAATGGAAGAAAAAAGTTGGCGAAGCAGTTGCCCGTGACGAAATCCTGATCGATATCGAAACTGACAAAGTGGTTTTGGAAGTACCTTCTCCACAAGCCGGCGTATTGGTTGAAATCGTAGCGCAAGACGGTGAGACCGTTGTTGCCGACCAAGTTTTGGCACGTATCGATACAGCTGCTACTGCCGCTGCTGAAGCTCCAGCCGCTGCGCCTGCCGAAGCAGCCCCAGCCGCCGCTCCTGCTGCTGCACAAAATAACGCCGCTATGCCTGCCGCCGCCAAACTGGCTGCTGAGACCGGTGTTGACGTGAACGCATTGCAAGGTTCCGGCCGTGACGGTCGCGTATTGAAAGAAGACGTACAAAATGCCGCTGCCAAACCTGCCGCAGCCGCTGCTCCTGCTGTTGCACTTCCTGCAGGCGCACGTCCTGAAGAACGCGTACCAATGAGCCGCCTGCGTGCCCGTGTTGCAGAACGCCTCCTGGCTTCTCAACAAGAAAACGCTATTTTGACTACATTCAACGAAGTCAACATGAAACCAATCATGGACTTGCGTGCGAAGTACAAAGATAAATTCGAGAAAGAACACGGCGTGAAACTGGGCTTTATGTCCTTCTTCGTTAAAGCCGCTGTTGCCGCCCTGAAAAAATATCCGGTTGTGAATGCTTCTGTTGATGGCAAAGACATCGTTTACCACGGCTACTTCGACATCGGTATCGCGATTGGCAGCCCACGCGGTTTGGTTGTGCCAATCCTGCGTGATGCAGACCAAATGAGCATTGCCGACATCGAACAAGCAATTGTTGATTACGCGAAAAAAGCCAAAGACGGCAAAATCGCTATCGAAGATCTGACCGGCGGTACATTCAGTATTACCAACGGCGGTACTTTCGGTTCTATGATGTCTACCCCGATCATCAACCCGCCTCAATCTGCGATTTTGGGTATGCACGCCACTAAAGAGCGCGCCGTGGTTGAAAACGGTCAAGTTGTTGTCCGTCCAATGATGTATCTGGCTCTGTCTTACGACCACCGTATCATTGACGGCCGCGAAGCTGTATTGACCTTGGTAGCCATTAAAGACGCGTTGGAAGACCCAGCACGCCTGTTGTTGGATCTGTAATCGTTTCAGACGGCCTTTTATTTATTAATGAAAAGGCCGTCTGAATTTTTATTTAGATGTAGCGTAATGTAGTATCGTGCTACAATAGGCTCAACAAACGATTGAGGCCGTCTGAAACATTTGATTCGAATGAATCGGCAGATATGGACTTTCAGACGGCCTTTTCTTAAAACCATCAAAACGCAGTCATTCAAAATAAAAAAGAAACAAAAAGTATCGTTTTTATTTTGAGATACTGCAAAAGCAAAGGATGACACGATGTCTCAATATGATGTAGTAGTGATTGGTGCAGGCCCGGGCGGATACGTTGCCGCCATCCGTGCCGCGCAACTGGGTTTCAAAACCGCTTGCGTCGATGCAGGCGTTAACAAAGCAGGCAATGCCCCTGCATTGGGCGGTACTTGCTTGAATGTAGGTTGTATCCCTTCCAAAGCCCTGTTGCAATCCAGCGAACATTTTCACGCTGCGCAACACGATTTTGCCGAACACGGTATCACTGTCGGCGACGTAAAATTCGACGCGGCCAAAATGATTGAGCGCAAAGATGCCATCGTGACCAAGCTGACCGGCGGCGTGAAATTCCTGTTCCAAAAAAACAAAGTAACCAGCCTGTTCGGTACTGCTTCCTTTGCCGGTAAAAATGGCGATGCTTACCAAATCGAAGTCGATAACAAAGGCGAGAAAACCGTTATCGAAGCCAAACACGTCATCGTAGCGACTGGTTCCGTACCGCGTCCGCTGCTACAAGTTGCTATCGACAACGTGAACGTATTGGACAACGAAGGCGCATTGAACTTGACCGAAGTGCCTGCCAAACTCGGCGTGATCGGTTCCGGCGTGATTGGTCTGGAAATGGGTTCCGTATGGAACCGCGTGGGCGCAGAAGTTACCATTCTTGAAGCCGCGCCGACCTTCCTGGCTGCCGCCGACCAACAAATCGCCAAAGAAGCCTTCAAATACTTCACTAAAGAGCAAGGCTTGAGCATTGAATTGGGCGTGAAAATCGGCGACATCAAATCTGAAGGCAAAGGCGTTTCCGTTGCTTACGAAACTGCTGCCGGCGAAGCCAAAACCGAAGTATTCGACAAACTGATCGTTGCCATCGGCCGTATTCCAAACACCAAAGGCCTGAACGCCGAAGCCGTAGGCCTGGAAAAAGACGAGCGCGGCTTCATCAAGGTAGATGGCGAATGCCGTACCAACCTGCCTAACGTATGGGCAATCGGCGACGTGGTTCGCGGCCCGATGTTGGCACACAAAGCCAGCGATGAAGGCGTTGCCGTTGCAGAGCGCATTGCCGGTCAAAAACCGCATATCGACTTCAACAACGTACCGTTCGTGATTTACACCGACCCTGAAATCGCTTGGGTGGGTAAAACCGAAGAGCAGCTCAAAGCTGAAGGTGTGGAGTACAAAAAAGGTACTTCAGGTTTCGGTGCAAACGGTCGCGCATTGGCAATGGGCAAAGCCAAAGGTACGGTTAAAGTATTGGCAGATGCCAAAACCGACCGCATCTTGGGCGTACACATGATCGGCCCGGTTGTCAGCGAATTGGTTACCGAAGGCGTGACTGCGCTCGAATTCTTCGCCAGCAGCGAAGACATCGCCCGCATTATCCATGCTCACCCAACCTTGTCCGAAGTGGTTCACGAAGCTGCATTGGCGGCCGACAAACGCGCTTTGCACGGTTGATAGACATTAAGGCCGTCTGAAACTTTTCAGACGGCCTTAAGGCCTTCGACAAATTGAATGTTCCGAGAGCTTCGTTTTCTGATTTATAATTCCGTTAGACAAACAAACAGCATTTACATTCATTATGAACAAAGAAATAGTCGGTATTTTCTTTATACCGATGGGCATTATCAGCATGTGTATGGCCGCATTGTGGCAGATGTATGTGATGATGACCGAAACTTATACGCTCAACCGTTTCAAAGATAAAGAATTGGTTTGGCGCGTGGCATTGTTGTTTATCAGTTTCAGCCTTGCCGTTTATCTGCTCTGCCCGAATTCGCGTAAAAAAGGCATCGTCTTTTTTATTCTCGGGGGAGGCGGTGCAGCCATGTATCTGCTGGCGCGGATGTGGTTGCCCTTCAGTAAATAGTAGGGCCGTCTGAAAATATGGGATTGGCCGCAGGGCGATTCCTAAAACCCACTCACCTTAAGGAGAAATCCATGAATTTACACGAGTATCAGGCTAAAGAACTGCTGGCTAGCTACGGTTTGCCCGTACAAGGCGGTATTTTGGCACACAACGGCGAAGAAGCCGCTGCAGCTTACGACAAATTGGGCGGCAAATTCGCTGTTGTCAAAGCACAAGTACACGCCGGCGGCCGCGGTAAAGCGGGCGGCGTAAAAGTCGTTAAAAGCCGCGAAGAAGCTAAAGAAGTGGCTGAAAGCCTGATTGGCACCAACTTGGTAACTTACCAAACCGATGCCAACGGCCAACCTGTCAACAGCGTTTTGGTTTGCGAAGACATGTATCCTGTTCAAACCGAGCTGTACTTGGGTGCAGTGGTTGACCGTTCTACCCGCCGCATTACATTCATGGCTTCTACCGAAGGCGGCGTAGAAATCGAAAAAGTTGCTGCCGAAACTCCTGAAAAAATCTTCAAAGTAACCGTTGATCCGCTGGTCGGCCTGCAACCTTGCCAAGCTCGCGAAGTTGCGTTCCAACTGGGCTTGAAAGACAAACAAATCAACGAGTTCGTCAAACTGATGACTGGTGCGTACAAAGCGTTTGTCGAAAACGACTTCGCCCTGTTTGAAGTAAACCCACTGGCAGTTCGCGAAAACGGCGCACTGGCTTGCGTGGACGGCAAAATCGGCATCGACAGCAACGCGCTCTACCGCCTGCCAAAAATCGCCGAATTGCGCGACAAATCCCAAGAAAACGAACGTGAGCTGAAAGCTTCTGAATTCGACCTGAACTATGTTGCCCTGGAAGGCAACATCGGCTGTATGGTGAACGGTGCCGGTTTGGCGATGGCTACTATGGACATCATCAAACTGAAAGGCGGCCAACCTGCCAACTTCTTGGACGTTGGTGGCGGCGCAACCAAAGACCGCGTGGTTGAAGCGTTCAAACTGATTTTGGAAGATAAATCCGTTAAAGGCGTATTGATCAACATCTTCGGCGGTATCGTACGTTGCGACATGATTGCGGAAGCCATTGTGGCAGCCGTTAAAGAAATCAACGTCAACGTTCCTGTCGTTGTTCGTTTGGAAGGTAACAACGCCGAACTCGGCGCGAAAATCCTGAACGAATCAGGTCTGAAACTGACTTCTGCAGACGGCCTGAATGACGCAGCCGAAAAAATTGTTGCAGCCGTAAACGCCTAAGGAGAAAAGAATGAGCGTATTGATTAATAAAGACACCAAAGTATTGGTTCAAGGTTTCACCGGTAAAAACGGTACTTTCCACTCCGAACAAGCTCTGGCTTACGGCACTAAAGTTGTCGGCGGCGTTACCCCGGGTAAAGGCGGTCAAACCCACCTGAACCTGCCTGTATTCAACACCATGAAAGAAGCCGTTAAAGAAACTGGCGCTGACGCATCTGTAATTTACGTTCCAGCTCCGTTTGTTTTGGACTCTATCGTTGAAGCTGTTGATTCAGGCGTAGGCTTGGTCGTTGTGATTACCGAAGGCGTGCCTACTTTGGACATGCTCAAAGCCAAACGTTACTTGGAAACCAACGGCAACGGTACCCGCTTGGTCGGCCCTAACTGCCCGGGCGTGATTACTCCGGGTGAGTGCAAAATCGGTATTATGCCGGGCCACATCCACACTCCGGGCCGCATCGGTATTATTTCCCGTTCCGGTACATTGACTTACGAAGCTGTGGCACAAACCACCAAACTGGGCTTGGGTCAATCAACCTGTATCGGTATCGGCGGCGACCCGATTCCTGGTATGAACCAAATCGACGCACTGAAACTCTTCCAAGAAGACCCAGATACCGACGCCATCATCATGATCGGTGAAATCGGCGGTACTGCGGAAGAAGAAGCAGCCGAATACATCCAATCCAACGTAACCAAACCTGTTGTAGGTTACATCGCAGGTGTTACCGCTCCTAAAGGCAAACGTATGGGCCACGCCGGTGCGATTATCTCTGGTGGTAAAGGTACTGCCGAAGAAAAATTCGCCGCTTTCGAAAAAGCCGGTATCGCTTACACCCGCAGTCCTGCCGAGTTGGGCACTACCATGCTGGAAGTGTTGAAAGCAAAAGGTTTGGCATAAGACTTAAGTCTTTAAGCTGAATTGAAAAGGCCGTCTGAAGTTTTCAGACGGCCTTTTTTAAATTCCATTGGGTTGTTTTCAGAATAAGCACTTAATTTTATTTAAATTAACGTTTATTTTGGAATAAACGGTTATAATTTATTAACAGATAAACAGTCTGTAACCATATCAATCTGTATCAAGGAGAAAAGCATGAAAAAACACGATTTTGAAGCACGTCGCGAGGCTTTGCTGAAAGACATCCGAGAAGTGATGGATGATGTGGAAGAATTGTACCGCAATGGTGTTGAAGCCGGTTCGGAAGAGGGCAGCAAAGCCCGAGCCAAATTGGAAGAAAAATTGGCTGTGGCCAAAGAGCGTTTGAGCCGTTTTGAAGAAGAAGCCGGCGAGCGTTTGCGCCATCATGCCGAGCGTGCGCGTGAAAAATACGAGCAGTTTGAAGAAGTGGCTCAGGAGCGTTTGAAAGAAGGCAAAGAGCGTTTTGCCGAATTTGAAGCCGATGCAGGTGCGCGTTTGAAACGCGGTGCCAAACATGCTGATGAAGTGGTGCATGAAAAACCATACTATGCGATGGGTTTTGCCGCATTGGCCGGTTTGGTTGTCGGTGTGTTGTTGAACCGCCGTTAATGTGAATATGTTAAGGCCGTCTGAACAGGCGTGCACATGAAATCATGGATTTCATTGCGCCGTGCAGACGGCCTCTGCCTTATGTTTTCCTGAAAAAAAGGATAGTTAAGATGGGAATTCGCCAACGTTTTGAACATGGCAAGGCTTTGTTGAATCAGGGCGCGGATTTGCTGTTGCTGCGTTTGCAGGTATTGAGCTTGGATTTGACGCGTCAGGCGGAGAATGTGTTCCGGTTGGTGATTTGGCTGGTATTGTCTGGCGCGCTGTTGATGGTGGGCTTGGTCGGTTTGCTGTTCGGTTTGAACCGCGTGCTGACGGATGTTGCGGCTTTGTGGGTGTTTTTCGGCATTTTCTTCGCGAGCCTGCTGATTATTGCCGTATTGTTCCGCAAAGTATCGGCAGATTATCGGGAACAGGGCAGCCGTGTGGCTGAAACCTTGCAGGATATTCGGTCGGATATTGCGTATTTGCGCGGTGAGATAGACAAGGATGCGGATGATGAAGCAACAGGTGCATAGAGTTTTCTAAGAATACTAGAACAGGTCAATTTTATTACAAATACCGTCATAGATAGACATAAAAATATTCTCGTAGCTTTTAAGATACTCTTGAAACCTTGATTAGGCACTTGCTATCTAATGATAAGGGATTGTCCTCGAATAATCAGTAAAGAAAGATTTGTTCTGGTTATCTATAGCAGGGTAGTTCCAGTAATATTAATTTGAGGATAGAGTTTTATCAGTATATGAAGGCCGTTAGAAAATTTAAATGATAGAGAATTACCATTTTCATCCAAATATAGTTCCGACAGACCTTCTAGATAAAGATCAACGACAATACAATCTTTTCTGTAAAACAAGAATCTGACAGAATTTACTGTCAGATCAAAGCTCAAAGTAACTCGCTCATCACCGTTAACAAACTTAACGGTCTGAATAGCATCGTCTATTTCGCAATCAAACCCATAAATAGACATAAACTCATTACAATTTGGAATCACTAATTTAGCATTATTCATTCTGGTTTCCTCCTTTGAGTATTATGACAGCAGTAGATATCGAGTTGTTATTTATTATTGGAAAAAGACTCTCAAACTTTTAAGGGCAGTTACATCTTCTTTTGTTTAATCCTTATGTTTCCCTGAAAAGAGATAATTGAGATAACGTTGTCAAATCTGGTGGCTTTGAGGATATTTTTAGGTATTTTTTATGAAGCTGTTGATTATACTGTATCATTTTAAACAGTATCGGCAGATTATCGGGAGCAGGGCAGTCGCGTGGCTGAAACCTTGCAGGATATTCGATCGGATATTGCGTATTTGCGCGGTGAGATAGACAAGGATGCGGACGATGAAGCAACAGGAGTATGAAGAAGAGCGCGAGCTGCTGCTTTTAGAAGCTAAGCTGGTGCGGCTGCGGATTGAAGCGGAAAATTTGAAACTGCGTAAAGCGGAAGAAAGTAATGCTCGGCAGACTAATCGTTTGGTGATGTTGGCTGATGTGGCGTATCAGTTGAGCCAAACGCGTTTGCTGTCTCAACGTGCTTTGTTTTCTACATCGCGCCGTCGGCATTGGATTTGGCTGGTATTGGCTGTCATATTGGGTTTGTCGAGATAATCGAGGGCAGAGGTTTGGTCAAAATGATATTTGCGGCGAGTTGTTGGCTCGTGTGAGTCGCTTGTTGCGGATGCTGCGTCATTGTGTTGCCGAAACTGAAACTTTATCTATGTTGAGTATTTTTTACAAAAGACACCGGCCGTCTGAACATTTCAGACGGCCTCAATGTTTGGAGTTTCAGATATAATGGCGGCAAATTTGAAATTATTAAATGAAGGATAAGTGATGAACCGTTTATATCCCCACCCGATAATCGCCCGTGAGGGCTGGCCGATTATCGGCGGCGGTTTGGCTTTAAGCCTGTTGGTGTCGATGTGCTGCGGCTGGTGGTCTTTGCCGTTTTGGGTGTTTACCGTATTTGCCCTGCAGTTTTTCCGCGACCCTGCGCGTGAGATTCCGCTAAATCCTGAAGCGGTGTTGAGCCCTGTTGACGGCCGTATCGTGGTGGTTGAGCGTGCACGCGATCCGTATCGTGATGTCGATGCTTTGAAAATCAGTATTTTTATGAACGTGTTCAACGTGCATTCTCAAAAATCGCCTGCCGATTGTACGGTAACGAAAGTGGTCTATAACAAAGGCAAATTCGTGAATGCGGATTTGGACAAAGCCAGCACGGAAAACGAACGCAATGCGGTTTTGGCGACTACGGCTTCCGGTCGTGAAATTACTTTTGTTCAAGTGGCCGGTTTGGTGGCGCGCCGTATTTTGTGCTACACCCAAGCAGGTGCGAAACTGTCTCGTGGCGAACGCTATGGCTTTATCCGCTTTGGCTCGCGCGTGGATATGTATCTGCCTGTCGATGCGCAGGCTCAAGTGGCGATTGGCGATAAAGTTACCGGCGTCAGCACTGTATTGGCGCGTTTGCCGCTGACTGCGCCGCAAACTGAATCTGAGCCTAAAGCTACACCATCCCCTCAAGCTGCGCCAGCTTCTCAAGCGGCTCCGGTTGAGACAGTGGCAAACCAATCTTCCGAACAGCAGCAAATCGAAGCAGCGGCGGCTAAAATTCAAGCGGCTGTGCAAGATGTGTTGAAAGATTAATAGTCAGTTTTAAATGATTGGTTAAAACAAGAAAAAGGTTTTCAGACGGCCGTCTGAAAACCTTTTTTGTTTGCTGTCTGATTTTAAAACTTCACGTTTACACCGCCAGTAAAGCTGCGGCCCATTTGCGGCGTATCAGAGAGGAAGCTGCTGTGGGCGTAAACGGATTGGTTGAGCAGGTTGTCGGCTTTGACGTACCAATTCCACTCGCCATAGCGCGTATTGCGGCGGTAGTTTGCGCCGAGGTTGAGCATATGGTGTCCGGGCGTGCGCGTTTCGTAGCGGGCGAGTTTGTTTTGGGCGAACACGCGGTAGTAGTCCAAGTTGGCATCGATGCGGTCGGTCAGCGAGGCTTTCAGGTGGACGCCGAGGCGCGCAGCCGGAACGCGAGGCGCGTTTTGGTCGTCCTGTGCGATGAAAGGACGGTTGCCGTAGGCATCTTCCCTGCCGGGAAGGGATGGCAGGTTTTTCAGACGGCCTCGTACATAGTCGCCGGAAACGCCGATGCGGTAGCGCGGTGTCGGTTTGAAGTAGATTTCGCCTTCCGCGCCGTAGAAGTCGGCGCCGGATTGGTTGTAGCGCACGAGCTTCATTTCGCTGTCGTCTTCGATGGATTTGGGGCCGCGTCCATCGTTTAAGGTTTGGGCGTAAATGTAGTTGCCGAAGCGGTTGCGGTAGAGCGCCAGATTGTATTGCCAGCGGTCGCCTTCGTAGCCCAGCGCGAGTTCGATGTTGTTGGAACGCTCTTTGTTGAGGTGTTTGTTGCCGACTTCAAAGGTGTTGGTGGCAACGTGTTTGCCGTGTGCGTAAAGCTCTTGCGTTGACGGCAGGCGTTCCTGATGGGAGGCGGTCAGGCTGAGTTTGTGGTGTGGCGTGAAATACCAGTTGCCCGAAAGTGCGAACGAGCGGGCGGTTTGGCGGTGCGCGCCGAGGTCGGGCAGGGGTTGGTTGTAGTAGTTTTCCCGATCAATCAATGCTTTGTCGTACTGGATGGAGGCTTTTTGTTTTTCCACGCGTACGCCGCCTTCAAGCGTGAAGTTGTCCCAGTTTGCCTGTTCTACACCGAAAAAGCTGTAATGGCGCACATTATTGTCAATCAACATCGGTTGTTGGACGGTTTCGGGAATGGCGGAAAGCGCGCTGGATTTTTGTCCCAAATATTGCACGCCCCAGCTGCCTTTCAGACGGCCTATGGGTTGGTGGCGCAACTCGATACGGGCGTTGTGTGTTTTGTTGTTGAAGAAGTTTTCTACTGCATCGCCTGATTTTTCGTCGTGGTGGTAGTCGTTGCGGTTTAGGTGTACGCGCAGGGCTTCAAAACCGGGGAATGGCTGCTTCCATTCGGCGCGGAGTTCGTAGCGTTTGTTGCGCAGGTCTATCCACGGTTTGCCGTTGTGGGCATGGGCGTGTGCATTATCGTCGTCGTGGAAGCCGCAGCTCAAGCCCGGATTGTCGTAATCAACGTCTTCTTCGGTCAACAGGTGCGGATAAAGCTGCAAATAGCGTTTGTTAATCAAGCTCTTTTGCCAGATGATGTCGGCGTGGCAGTCGTCGTAGAGATGGCTGTGGGCAGGCAGGCCGTAGCGGTCGCGACGGTCGCTGTACGCCACGCCAAGGAAACCTTTATCCCCAACCCAAGACAGGCCGATGCTGCCGGTTTTTGAATCGGCATGGCTGTCGGGCAGTCGTTTCAGACGGCCTTCTTCTTTTTGATAGCGCGGTACGGCGTAATCGCCTGATTTGCGGTACAAGCCTTCGGTATGCAGCACGAAGTTGTTGCCCAAACCGATATTGATGCCTGCGGATGTCAGTTTTTCCAAATTGCCGCTGCTCAAACGCAATCCGGCTTCGCCCGATACGCCGTTTTCAGGCATTTTTTCGGGGATTTTTCCATCGGCAACATCGACCAAGCCGGCCACATTACCTGAGCTGTACAAGAGTGTAACCGGGCCGCGCAGGATTTCGATCTGTTGCGACAAGGCGCTGTCCACCATCAAGGCATGGTCGGGCGAGAAGTCCGCCATGTCGCCCGTTTCGCCGTGATGGTTCAACACTTTAATCCGTCTGACTGTTTGACCGCGAATAACGGGAGCGGATGCGCCGCCGCCGTATTGCGAGGCATGAATGCCCGGTACGCCGTCTAAAGCATCGCCTAGGTTGACGGCTTTTTGACGCAAGGTATCGCCGGAGATGATTTTGTCGGAGGCGGTCGAAGCGTGCAGCAGCCCCGACGTAGCGCGCGGACGGCTTTTACCAACGACGGTAACCTCGTCCAAGTCAACAGACTGCTCGGTTTCATGCGCTTGGGAGAGAATAGGGGCGCTGATTAAAAGAATAGATAAAACAATGGGCTTGAGTGTGGTTTGTGTCATTTTAGTTTCTTATCATATTTTGAAAGGCTGTTATTATATAACATTTCATTATTTATATGATAAGGTTTTTGAGAAAAAGGCCGTCTGAAAACGACGCATGGTTTTCAGACGGCCTTTAGCTTGTATGTAGGTTTAAATGAAAACGGAACAATCTCTCTGCAGCCTGGTTTGGGTAAGGCAGAAAGTCATGGCAGATGGTTTGCTTTCATTGAAAGCATTACTTGGTTTCGGCGGCTTTGGCGCCAGCGGTCTCTGCAATCAAATCTAAGAATACCAACGGCTTTTTGCCGATATTTTTGAGCGCATGGGACTGGCCGGGGCGGGCGATGGTAATGTCGCCGGCGCCGACTTCGGTTTGTTTGCCTTCGCTATCGGTAAACAGGCCTTTGCCGGATACGATGATGTAAACGTCTTCATTGCCGGTATGTTTGTGTTGGCCGATGGAAGCGCCCGGCGGCAAGGTGAGCCAGCCGATTTCTTTGAATGCGTCTTGGTCGGCGGTTTGATGGCGCGTGAAGGCAAAGCTGCCGAGCAAGGGGCCTTGGCCTCCGGCTGCGTTTTCGCGGTTCCATTCTGCTAAGTCGGCTTTTTTGTACACTTGGATGCTGCGGTCGGTGGGGGTGGTTTGTTCGGCAGCTTGAACGCTGATGGATGTGCCGAGCAGAAGGGCGACAGATAATGCGGCAAATAGTGGTTTCATGGTGGTTCTCCGTTTTGTCAGATTGAGTCAGATAATGCGGATTCCGTTTTCAGACGGCCTGCGGGGTTGAAACGATTAACCCCGCAGGCTTCCCCCCAAGATTTATTTCACATTGCGCAGATAGTTCAACAATAAAGGAACAGGGCGCCCGGTCGCGCCTTTTTCACTGCCGGATTTCCATGCGGTACCTGCGATGTCGAGGTGTGCCCATGGATAGTCTTCGGTAAAGTAAGACAGGAATGTTGCGGCGGTAATCGTGCCTGCACCCGGCGTGCCGATGTTTGGAATGTCGGCAAAGTTGGATTTGAGTTGGTCTTTGTAGGTCTCAAAGAGCGGCAGTTGCCATGCTTTGTCGTCCACGTTGCGGGAAGCGGCCAGCAGACTGTCGACCAAATCTTGATTGTTGCCCATCACGCCGCTGACGTCATGACCCAAGGCGATAATGCACGCGCCGGTCAGGGTGGCGACATCGATAACGGCTTTGGGTTTGAATTGTTCGGCGTAAGTGAGCGCGTCACACAAAATCAGACGGCCTTCGGCATCGGTGTTTAACACTTCGATGGTCAAGCCTTTCATGCTTTTTACGACATCGCCCGGTTTGTTGGCCGCGCCGGAAGGCATGTTTTCACAAGTGGCGACGATGGCAATCAGGTTGATCGGCAGTTGCAGTTTGACGGCGGCGCAGAAGGTGCTGATGACGGTTGCCGCGCCGCACATGTCGAACTTCATTTCGTCCATGTTCAGGCCGGGTTTGAGGGAAATGCCGCCGGTGTCGAAGGTAATGCCTTTGCCGACCAATACCACAGGCGCGGCTTCTTTGTCGGCCGCACCGAAATAGCTTAGTTCGACCAAATATGGATCCTCAACGCTGCCTTTGGCGACAGACCAAAATGAACCCATGTTTTCTTTAATGTAGTCTTTTTCAATGATTTTGGCGTGTGCGCCCAATTTTTCGGCTTCGGTTTTGGCGGTACGCGCGAGGAATTCAGGCGTGCATTCGTTGGGTGCGGCATTGCCCAAGTCGCGGCAGAGGCTTTGTCCGTAAACTTGCGCTTCGGCAATGCGCAGGGCTTCTTTGACGGCGGCTTCGTGTGCGCTGTGGAACACGGCTTCTGCAAATTTAGCCGGTTTGGCTTCTTTTTTGTAGCGGTCGAAACGGTAGGCGGCATTGCCGAACGCAATCGCAAACGCTTCGGCAATGGCTGCTGCTTGCGCTTCTTCAAAGGCGTGAACGTCCACATTGACCGTTTCTTGATTTTGTGCCCATTTGGCGGCTTCGGCTGCGGCTTTGTTCAATGCGGCGCGGTCGGTTTTTTCGAGGCGGACGACGGCAATGGCTTGCAAACCGTTGTCCGTTGGGATTTTGGTGTCGGCGAAATTTTGACCTTCTTCAAGGGAAGCGAAGAGGGCGAGGGCAGTCGGGTTGCTCAGTTGAGATGCTTCGGCGCAGACAAATAATTGCGCACCTGCCTGTTGAGCCTGCAAAGTTTCGGCTTTTGTGCTAAATTTCACGTTTATTCTCCTGATTGGAACGGTTGTCGGTTGTTCAGACGGCCTGTTGACCAGCCGTCCGAACAGATGAAAATCATTGTACTCCATTTGTGTCATGCCGTCTGAAGCCTTATTAATAAATATAGGTTTCCCATAAACCGTATACCACGCTCAATCTTATGATTTACCAAAGAAACTTTATTAAAGAACTTTCCTTTACTGCCGTCGGCATCTTTGTCGTCCTCTTGGCGGTATTGGTGTCCACGCAGGCCATCAACCTGCTTGGCCGTGCAGCCGACGGGCGTGTCGCCATCGATGCCGTGTTGGCCTTGGTCGGCTTCTGGGTAATCGGCATGACCCCGCTTTTGCTGGTGTTGACCGCATTTATCAGTACGTTGACCGTATTGACCCGCTACTGGCGCGACAGCGAAATGTCGGTCTGGCTTTCCTGCGGATTGGCATTGAAACAATGGATACGCCCGGTCATGCAGTTTGCCGTGCCGTTTGCCATTTTGATTGCCGTCATGCAGCTTTGGGTGATGCCGTGGGCAGAATTGCGCAGCCGCGAATATGCCGAAATTTTGAAGCAGAAGCAGGAATTGTCTTTGGTGGAGGCCGGCGAGTTCAATAACTTGGGTAAGCGCAACGGCAGGGTTTATTTTGTCGAAACCTTCGATACCGAATCCGGCATCATGAAAAACCTGTTCCTGCGCGAGCAGGATAAAAACGGCAACGACAACATCGTTTTTGCCAAAGAGGGCAATTTTTCGCTGACCGACAACAAACGCACGCTTGAATTACGCGACGGCTACCGTTACAGCGGTACGCCCGGCAAAGCCGACTACAACCGCGTTTCTTTCCAACACCTCAGCCTGATTATCAGCACCACGCCCAAACTCATCGACCCTGTATCACACCGCCGTACCATTCCGACCGCCCAACTGATTGGCAGCAGCAATCCCCAACACCAGGCGGAATTGATGTGGCGTATTTCCTTGACCGTCAGCGTTTTGCTGTTGTGCCTGCTTGCCGTGCCGCTTTCCTATTTCAATCCGCGCAGCGGCCATACCTACAATATCCTGATTGCCATCGGTTTGTTTTTGGTTTACCAAAACGGGCTGACCTTCCTGCGCAACGCCGTGGAAGACGGCAAAATCCATTTCTGGCTCGGACTGCTACCTATGCACATCATCATGTTTGTGATTGCCGTCGTCCTGCTGCGCGTGCGCAGTATGCCTAGCCAACCCTTCTGGCAGGCGGTTGCCAAAAGTCTGACATTGAAAGGCGGAAAATGAACCTGATTTCACGTTACATCATCCGTCAAATGGCGGTTATGGCGGTTTACGCCCTCCTAGCCTTCCTCGCTTTGTACAGTTTTTTTGAAATCATCAACGAAGTCGGTGATCTTGGAAAAGGCAGCTATAACGGCGCAAAATTGGGGCAGTATGTTTTAATGCAGATGCCTGCGCGCGCATATGAACTGATGCCGCTTGCCGTTTTGATCGGCGGCCTGATTTCCCTCAGCCAACTGGCTTCCGGCAGCGAGCTGACCGTTATCAAAGCCAGCGGCATGAGCACCAAAAAGCTGCTGTTGATTTTGTCGCAGTTCGGTTTGATTTTCGCCATTGCCACCGTTGCGCTCGGCGAATGGGTTGCCCCCACGCTGAGCCAAAAAGCCGAAAACATCAAAGCCGCCGCCATCAACGGCAAAATCAGTACCGGCAATACCGGCCTTTGGTTGAAAGAAAAAAACAGCATTATCAACGTGCGTGAAATGTTGCCCGACCATACGCTTTTGGGCATCAAAATTTGGGAGCGCAACGATAAAAACGAATTGACCCAAGCGGCAGAAGCCGAGTCCGCCGTTTTGAATCCAGACGGCAGCTGGCAGTTGAAAAATATCCGCCGCAGCATATTGGGCGAAGATAAAGTCGAGGTTTCCACTGCCGCCGAAGAAAACTGGCCGATTTCCGTCAAACGCAACCTGATGGATGTATTGCTCGTCAAGCCCGACCAAATGTCTGTCGGCGAATTGACTACTTATATCGACCATCTGGAAAAAAACAACCAAAATACCCAAGTCTATGCCATCGCATGGTGGCGCAAGCTGGTGTATCCCGTAGCCGCATGGGTGATGGCGCTTGTTGCCTTTGCCTTTACTCCGCAAACCACGCGCCACGGCAATATGGGCTTGAAACTTTTCGGCGGTATTTGTCTTGGTTTGCTGTTCCACTTTGCCGGACGGCTCTTCGGCTTTACCAGTCAGTTGTACGGCGTGCCGCCGTTTTTGGCGGGCGCATTGCCGACGGTTTTGTTTGCACTGTTGGCGGTGTATCTGATACGTCGTCAGGAAAAAAGATAAGGCAAAATAAACTTTAGGCCGTCTGAAAGGCAATCTTCAGACGGCCTGAGTATTTTGTGTGCAAAAAACAAAATGCTAAAGTAAAATAATACCTTTCCAAACCAATGCGGCTATTGAAAATGTCCCAAACCATCTGCTTGAATATGATTGTCAAAAACGAAGCGGCAATCATCGAAGAAACACTGGCCAACATCACCGACCACATCAAACTTGACTACTATGTCATCAGCGACACCGGCTCGACAGATGATACCGTCGGCGTGATCCGCCGCTTTTTCGATGCAAAGGGCATCGCGGGCGAGATTCATCATGATGGTTGGCAAAATTTTGCATATAACCGCAATCAGGCGTTGAAACACGCAAAAGGCAAAACCGATTACGTTTTGATTTTTGATGCGGACGACCGCTTTGAAGGCAAATTGGAATTGCCCGAGCTGACCGCCGACCGTTACCGCCTCCGCATGCGAAATGCCATGGGCAGCGTGGTTTATTACCGTCCGCTGTTGTTGCGCAATGACGGAACATTCTACTGGCGCGGCGTGTTGCATGAGTTTATCGAAACCGACAAACAAGATACCAGCGAAGCCACGCTTCATGGCGACTATACGGTCCTCAGCGGCCGTTTCGGCGCGCGCAGCAACATGGCGAACAAATACCTGCTTGATGCCGTTTCTTTGGAAAAAGCGTTTTACAGCCCCGAAGATGAAGACCTGAAACCGCGTTACGCCTTTTATGCGGCACGTTCTTATTGGGACTCCGATATGCCCGAGCGTGCGAGTGAATGGTTTAAAAAACGCATCGAGTTGGGCGGTTGGGTCGAAGAAGTAACGGTTTCTTACCAACAGCTGGGCGAGTGCTACAAATTAATGGGCAAACGCGATGAGGCCTTGGCGACTTGGTTGGCAGGCTACGATTACAACCCGCGCCGTGCCGAGTGTCTCTACCTTGCGCAAACCATGCTGCGTCAGGAAGGAAAATACCGCATTTCCCATGCGATCGGCCTGATGGCGAAACGTATCCCATTCCCAAAAGACGATATTCTTTTTGTCCAAAGCAATGTTTATCAGTTGGACATCGACTATGAATTGTCGGTTACCGCCTATGCGGCCGGTGATTTGCGCCAAGGCTATGAGTCTTGCCGACACTTGCTCTTGCTTAATGTACGCGAGGCATTGACCACGGTGACCATGCAAAATATGTGGCTCTACCGTGAACACGCGCAAACCGAAACGCGCGAAGTGTTGGAGCAGTTGGTGGCGGTAATGCAGCCTTATGCCGCGCAGGGCGGACGTTTGGCAGAAGTGACCGAATATTTCGCTGATATTTTGAAAAACCGTTAATCGGGACTTTGACCCAGTCGTCAGGCCGTCTGAAAGGAAATTTTTTGAGCAAGCGCAATCTGTTTTCCGTCGATAAATCTTTGGAAAAGCCCGAACGCGTCCTCTTGGTCGGCGTGATGCTGACGGCGGACTATTCCGGCGCAAACGAAACGCGCGAACGCGGCTTTCAGACGGCTTTGACCGAAGCGGCAGAATTGGTGAGCGCGGCCGGCGGCGATTTGGTTTCTATCGAAACTTCACGCCGCGACAAACCGCATCCGGCTTTGTTTGTTGGTACGGGCAAGGCGGAAGAATTGGCAGCAGTGGTCAAGCAGCATGATGTCGGGCTGGTCGTGTTCAACCACGAACTCACGCCGACACAAGAGCGTAATCTGGAAAAAGAGCTTCAATGCCGCGTACTCGACAGAGTGGGTTTGATTTTGGCGATTTTTGCCAAACGCGCCCAGTCGCAGGAAGGTAAGTTGCAGGTGGAGCTGGCCCAGCTGAATCATTTGAGCGGACGGCTGGTACGCGGTTATGGACATTTGCAAAGTCAGAAGGGCGGCATCGGCTTGAAAGGGCCGGGCGAAACCCAGTTGGAAACCGACCGCCGTTTAATCGGACAAAAAATCACGGCATTGAAAAAACAGCTTGCCGATGTCCGCAAACAACGCGCCACACGCCGCAAATCGCGCATGAGCGGCCGTCTGAAAACCTTTGCCATTGTCGGCTATACCAATGCCGGAAAATCCAGCCTGTTCAACCGTTTGACCAAAGCGGACGTATTGGCGAAAGACCAGTTGTTCGCCACTTTGGATACCACTGCACGACGGCTTTTCCTGTCGCACGAGGCGAGCGTGATTTTGACCGATACCGTCGGTTTCGTTCGTGATTTGCCGCACAAGCTGGTGTCGGCGTTTTCCGCTACCTTGGAAGAGACGGCGACGGCGGATGTGTTACTGCACGTCGTTGATGCGTCTAATCCCGATTTTGAACGGCAGATGGACGATGTCAACGAAGTCTTGGAAGAAATCGACGCGCATGAAATTCCGCAATTGGTGGTGTACAACAAAATCGATTTGCTGCCGTCGGGTGTGCGTGAAGCAGGCATTTTGCGCGACAACTCCGGGCATGCCGTCGGCGTGAATGTTTCCGTTGCCGAAAGTTTGGGTTTGGACGGTTTACGCGAAGCGATGATTGAATTGGCCGTACAGCCAAGTGCTTGATAGTATGGGATGAAACAAGGCCGTCTGAATGTTCAGACGGCCTTACCGTAAAATTTTAAATCCGAGGATTATGCCGACAGAGGGCTTTTCTTTTTGAACACGCTTTCGTAAAGCATCCAAGCGGCGAGGCTCAGGTATACGGTGCTGGACAAAATGCCGATAACGGCAAAGATAGGCATAAGGCGATCAATCATGGTGAGGTTTCCCAATAAGTTAGTTTTATAAGTAAATGTGTGTTTTTTTATTTCCGTCTTCGCGGAATGCTTAAAGTATGCTGCTTAAATGGATTAAGGTCAATAAAAAATGTATTGGATTTTTTAAAAAAGTTCCATTTTTACATTAAAATAATTGGAAGTTTTTAAAGATAAACGGTATTTATATGTTACCGTTCATCATTTGATAAACGGTCAATACTTTGTTTTACATATTTTTTATAAAATTCGACAGTCTATTAATTCAAAAGTAAATGAAATGAGGCGGAAAACGCTTTTTGCTAAAATGTAACACCCTGAAACGATTGTTTCAGGCCGTCTGAAAAATAAATCGAACATATTATGACATCTTCCACACATCCCCAAAAAAACTGCTTCCATTGCGGACTTGAAGTCCCGGAGCATCTGCATCTGACGGTTCATTTTGAAGACGAAGAACACGAAACCTGCTGCGCCGGTTGCCAAGCGGTGGCGCAGAGTATCATCGATGCAGGTTTGGGCAATTATTACAAACAGCGTACCGCAGATGCGGAAAAATCCGAATTGCCGCCGCCGGAAGTATTGTCGCAATTAAAGCTATACGATTTGCCTGAAGTGCAGGCAGATTTTGTCGAGGTCGGCACAGGGGATGAGCGCGAGGCGGTGTTGATGCTGGGCGGCATTACCTGCGCCGCGTGTGTGTGGCTGATTGAGCAACAGTTGTTGCGCATGAAGGGCGTAGTGCGCGTGGATTTGAATTACAGTACCCACCGTTGCCGCGTGGTGTGGGACAGCGCCCACATCGAATTGTCGGACATTTTGCTGAAAATCCGCCAAACTGGTTATACCGCCGCGCCTTATGATGCGCAAAAAATCGAAGTGCAGGCGCAGAAGGAACGCAAACAGTTTATCGTCAGATTGGCCGTGGCCGGTCTGGGTATGATGCAGACGATGATGTTTGCCCTGCCGACTTATTTTTACGGCGGCGACATCGAGCCGCTTTATTTGGAAATCCTGCATTGGGGCGGTTTTTTGATGGTGTTGCCCGTTGTGTTTTACAGCGCGTTGCCGTTTTACCGCGGCGCATGGCGCGACTGGAAAAACCGCCGTGTCGGCATGGATACGCCGATTGCCATTGCCATTGTGATGACCTTTATCGCCGGTATTTACAGCTTGGCCACCAACGCGGGGCAGGGCATGTATTTTGAATCCATCGCCATGCTGCTGTTTTTCCTGTTGGGCGGGCGTTTTATGGAACAGATTGCCCGACGCAAAGCAGGCGATGCGGCGGAGCGGTTGGTCAAACTGGTTCCGGCATTCTGCCACCGTTTGCCGTCTTATCCGGAAAGTGATGACATCGAGGAAGCCGCGGTCGTCCGCCTCAATATCGGCGATACGATTGTTGTGAAGCCCGGCGAAGTCATTCCGGTGGACGGTATGGTTTTATCCGGTGAGAGTGAAGTTAACGAAGCCATGTTGACCGGCGAAAGTTTGCCGATTGTCAAAAGGCCGTCTGAAAAAGTAACCGCCGGCACGCTCAACACCAGCAGCCCTTTAATCATCCGCACCGATCATACCGGCGGCAATACGCGCCTGTCCCATATCGTCAAACTGCTCGACCGTGCGCTGGCGCAAAAACCGCGTGCCGCCGAGTTGGCGGAAAAATACGCGTCCAGTTTTGTATTTGGCGAACTCTTGCTTGCGGTTCCTGTTTTTATCGGCTGGGCGTGGTATGCAGATGCGCACACCGCCTTGTGGATTACCGTTGCCCTGCTGGTCATTACCTGCCCATGTGCCTTGTCGCTTGCCACGCCGACCGCACTGGCTGCTTCTACCGGTGCACTTGCCAAAGACGGCATTCTCATCAGCGGCAAACAAAGCCTGGAAACGCTTGCCCAAATTGACGACGTCGTGTTTGATAAAACCGGTACGCTGACCAAAGGGCAGCTTTCCGTCAGCCGTATGTTGCATGCAGGCCGTCTGAACGAAGCCCAAGCCCTTGCTATCGCCCAAGCATTGGAACAGCAATCCGAACACCCCATCGCCCGTGCCATTTTGAACCATACGCTTTCAGACGGCCCTGTATCCGCGCTTGATGTGAAAGTACAGCAACGGGTCAACCGTATTGGGCATGGCATCAGTGCGCAAATCGAATTTGATGGCGAAACCCAAGTTTGGGCTTTGGGCAAAGCGGCGTTTGTTTCGGAAATCGCCGGTAATCTGCCCGAAGCATTTGCCCATATCGACCACACAGGCGGCATTATTTTCTTGGGCAATCAAAGCGGTTTTCAGATGGCCTTTTTATTGGAAGACCAAATCAAAGACAGCGCCGCTGAAATGTTGCAAAACCTGAAACAGCACGGCATCCGTCTGCACCTTTTAAGTGGCGACCGTCAAGCTGCCGTAGCCCAAGTCGCGCAAGAGCTGGGCTTGGATGCTTATTGCGCCGAAGCCACGCCTGAAGACAAGCTGGCTTATGTAGAAAATCTGCAAAAACAAGGGCGTAAAGTCATGATGATCGGCGACGGTATCAACGATGCCCCCGTCCTTGCCCAAGCCGACGTATCGGCCGCCGTAGCCACGAGTGCCGATGTGGCACGAGACGGTGCCGATGTGGTTTTGCTCAATGATGATTTGAACGTTTTGCCCGTGATGATGGAACAGGCACGCCGTACCCATCAAATCATCCGCCAAAACCTGACTTGGGCAAGCGCATACAATCTGGTTGCCGTTCCGCTGGCCGTATTTGGTTACGTTACCCCGTGGATCGCCGCACTCGGCATGAGTTTCAGTTCGCTGCTGGTGTTGGGCAATGCCTTGAGATTGTTGAAAACCAAAAAGGCCGTCTGAAAACGGCCAATCCATTGCTCAAATGAAAGAATACGCCATGCCTAAAGCCACTTTTTATACACACGTCGCCCAGCCGGCAGCCTTTGCATGCCGCCTGATTGCGCGCGCCATACGCGATGGCGGGCAGATTTTGGTGTGGTCTGATTCTGCTGCGGCAGTACAGCAACTAGACGTTGATTTATGGCAGCAGATTCCCGAAAGCTTTATTCCGCATGAAGTCTGGCTGCCTACCGATCCCATGCCGTCTGAAACTCCGGTATTGCTTGCGTTTGGAAACGCATTGCCGAATATTCCGCAAGATTGCACGGTTTTGAACCTGTCTGCCGATTTTTGGAGCCAAGCCCCGGTGATTCCAAACCGTATCCTTGAAATTGTGGGCAACAGCTTGGAAGATTTGGCCGAAGCCCGAGACCGTTTCCGAGCTTATCGTCAGAGCGGATTTGAGATTGAGCATTTTTCGAGAGAAGGGAAGGATTGAGTGTTGAAAATATTCAAGGCCGTCTGAATATAAACAAAGGGACATTTTGATGATGTCCCTTTCTGCTATTTATTGGAAACGATAGGCTTATTGGGAGTATTTTTTGCCTAAAGCTTCGGCAGCTTTTTGTATTTCTTGATTGGCTGCACGCAGGGTTTCTTGCAGTTTTTGAGATTTTTCTTGGAAATCTTTGGCAAATTTGAGCGAATCTTTATCTTTGCCGTTGATAGTCAGCTCAGAAGCATGTTTGCCTGCATAAATCATCATGTTGTTGGCAGCACTGCTGACTTGTAATGCACGATCCAGAACTGCTTTGATTTCAGGATCTTTGATGTCGAGGGCAGCTGCGCTCTGATGGAATTGTTCCAGTGCGGCAGTCAGTTTGTTCATCTGCTCCAAAGCTTCTTTTTCTTTATTTTGGTTAGCCAAGTTTTGCAATTCTAGGCCTAGCTGAGTGATTTTTTGAGCTTCTTCACCAGTGGTGAAGTGAATGAATTTTTGCAATTCGGCAAGACCGTCTGGAGATTTTTTATCGGAAATGACGATAGGTTCGGCCAGTTTAGGATCTGCTTCCGGGAATTCGCTTAGGGCTTTTTCGTATTTGTTGGCCGAGCTAGATTCGCTTTGGGCAACTTGTTCTGCCGGTTTGTCGCTGCTGCCTTTATTGCCGGAGTCTCCGCAAGCTGTCAGCAGGGAAGCGGTCAAGATTAGCATACCAAATTTGTTTAATACGTTCATATTAGGATTCCTTCTTAAGTTAGGGGAAAATTGGGGGAAATTTGTTTTTATTGATGAGCGTAGATAATTATTTATATTTTTGTTCTATTTTATTACAAATTTGTTTATTTTTCTTAAATTAGGTTAAGTGGTATGTTTTGGGAATTAAACGGCCAAGATGGGTAGTTGTAAAATATTGAACATATAATGAAATTAACAAGGGTAATAATAAGGCAAGCTATGCTGTTTTAAGCTAAAGTAGATTTTTTCATTAAGATGTTTTTGGTTGATGTAATGGAAATAAAAAAAGGCCGTCTGAAACAATAAAGTTTCAGACGGCCTTTTTGACTGGCTGGAATTAGTTGCCCAAGTCAAATGCTTTATGCAGAACGCGGGTGGCCAGTTCCATGTATTTTTCGTCAATCAGGACGGATACTTTGATTTCGGAAGTTGAAATCATTTGGATGTTGATGCCTTCTTCTGCGAGGGTACGGAAGATTTTGGCGGCTACGCCGACGTGTGAACGCATACCCAAGCCGACTGCGGAGACTTTGCATACGGTGTCGTCGCCGTCGATGTAGGCGGCGCCGATGCTGTCTTGGCGTTGTTGCAGCAGTTCGATGGTTTGTTTGTAGTCGCCGCGTGGAACGGTGAAGGAGAAGTCGGTTGTGCCTTCGCTGCCGACATTTTGGATGATCATGTCGACTTCGATGTTGGCATCGGCCACTGCGCCGAGGATTTGGTAGGCAACGCCGGGTTTGTCAGGTACGCCGCGTACGTTGATGCGTGCTTGGTTTTTGTCGAATGCGATACCGGTTACGGCTGCTCTTTCCATGTTGTCGTCCTCTTCAAAGGTAATCAGGGTGCCGTTGCCGCCATCTTGCAGGCTGCTGAGTACGCGTAGGCGCACTTTGTATTTTCCGGCGAATTCTACGGAGCGGATTTGTAAAACTTTTGAACCGAGGCTGGCCAGTTCGATCATTTCTTCAAAAGTGATCGTGTCCATGCGGCGCGCTTCAGGTACGACGCGCGGGTCGGTGGTGTAAACGCCGTCCACGTCTGTGTAAATTTGGCATTCGTCGGCTTTGAGGGCTGCGGCGATGGCAACGGCGGAGGTGTCCGAACCGCCACGGCCGAGGGTTGAGATATTGCCTTCGCTGCTGATGCCTTGGAAACCGGCTACGATAACGACTTTTCTGGCGGCCAAATCGGTACGCATTTTCTCGTCGTCGATGTTTTCGATGCGGGCTTTGGTGTGGGAAGTGTCGGTTTGGAGGGCGACTTGCCAGCCGGTGTAGCTCTTGGCGTCAACGCCGATGTCTTTCAGGGCCATGGCCAGCAGGCCGATGGTCACTTGTTCGCCGGTAGCGAGAACGACGTCGAGTTCGCGCGGATCGGGATGCTCTTGCATTTCGTGCGCCAGTGCGACCAGTCGGTTGGTTTCGCCGCTCATGGCGGATACGACGACTACGATGTCGTGTCCTTCGGCGCGGGCTTTGGCGACACGTTTGGCTACGTTTTTGATGCGTTCGGGCGAGCCTACTGATGTGCCGCCGTATTTATGTACGATTAACGCCATGTTTCGTGCTTTCTTGTGGGGGGTTGTCGGGCAGCTTGGTTTGCTGGAAAAAGGGTTATTATTACTATTTTTTACATGGAATTCAAGGATGGAACGCGCTTTTTTGAGTAAATGCGCATAAAGGGGTTGGGTTAAAAAAGGCCGTCTGAAAGTTTGCAGACGGCCTTGCTGATTATCGGGCCAAAAGGGCGGTCTGCTGGTGTTGGAGCAATTCGGCAATGCCTTTATGCGCGAGGGCAATGAGTTTGCCCAATTCTTCGATGCTGAACGGTGCGCCTTCGGCCGTGCCTTGGATTTCGATGATTTTGCCGGATGCGGTCATGATGATGTTAACGTCGCTGTCGCAGCCTGAATCTTCGGGATAGTCCAAGTCCAAAAGCGGTACACCGCCCACCACGCCGGCGGAAACGGCGGCAACGGCTTCTCGGATGGGATTTTCGCTGATAAGGCCGTCTGAAAGGAGTTTGTCTACGGCGATTTGCAGGGCAACGTAGGCGCCGGTAATGGAGGCGGTACGTGTGCCGCCGTCGGCTTGGATAACATCGCAGTCAATCAGGATTTGGCGTTCGCCGAGTTTCTCCATATTGACGACGGCGCGCAGCGAGCGACCGATTAGGCGTTGGATTTCTTGAGTGCGGCCGGACTGTTTGCCTGCGGCGGCTTCACGACGCATACGGGAGGCGGTGGATGCCGGCAACATGCCGTATTCGGCCGTTACCCAGCCTTGTTCTTTACCGCGTAGGAAAGGGGGAACGTTTTCGTCGATGGAGGCAGTGCAAATCACTTTGGTGTTGCCGCACTCGATAAGGCAGGAGCCGTCGGCGTGGGGGAGGAAATTGGGCGTAATTTTGATGTCGCGCAGGCTGTCGGCGGCGCGGCCGGTGCGGGTGTAGTCGCTCATGATGGTCCTTTGGGGAGAATAAAAAACAGGTTGCCTTGAATTATAGAGGAATTTGGCACCAAAGGCCGTCTGAAAATCGTCGGTCGGGTGTGTTATAGTGTCCATACTTTCACTCGTATTTGGAAACGGAGTAAAACCATGGCTACAAGACGAACTATTCAAATCCACAGCATGACTGGCTTTGCCAATGCCGCAGGCGAATGCGGCGGCAAGCGGATTAATTTGGAAATCCGCGCGGTCAACCATCGTTATTTGGATGTCCAATTCCGTATGCCGGAAGAGTTGCGCTATTTGGAAGGAGCATTGCGCGAACAGATTGCCGCTGCTGTGGCGCGCGGTAAACTGGAGTGCCGTGTTCAGCTGCAAGATGCGGCTTCTGGCGGGCAGACTTTGGAAGTCAATCAGGATTTGGTCGCACAACTGGCGCATTTGAACAAAGAATGGCGCAAGGAACACAATTTCGGCAAGCTAAGCGTGGCCGACGTTTTGCGTTTCCCCGGCGTTTTAGCAGGCCAGGGCGAAGACTCCGAGGCTTTGGCGAAAGGTGTCAAAGATTTATTGACCAGCGCGTTGAAAGAGTTTACAGCCGCCCGCAAACGCGAAGGCAAAAAACTGGGCGAACATTTATTGCAACGTCTGACCGCTATGGAAGAGATTGTGGACGCTTTGAACGAACTGTTCCCAAGTCTGCTGCAGGCGCATATGGACAAAGTCAAAGCCCGTTTGGCAGAAGCCGTCGGCAACATCGACAACGACCGTCTGCAACAGGAATTTGCTTTGTTTATTCAAAAATCCGATGTGGATGAAGAATTCAGCCGTTTGCGCACCCATATCGCCGAAGTGCGCCGCATTGTTACCGAAGGCAAGGGCAGCGCAGGTAAACGTTTGGACTTCTTAATGCAAGAGTTGAATCGTGAAGCCAATACCTTGGGTAGCAAAGCCATCGCCGCCGAATGTACGCAAGCTTCTGTTGAACTGAAAGTCTTAATCGAACAAATGCGCGAACAGGTTCAAAATATCGAATAAATCGATGATGAACGGATAGGATAAGGCCGTCTGAAAAGTTTCAGACGGCCTTAATGCTACTGTTTTGCTTTTGAAATTTGTTGCAAATCCCAAATCTGTATTAAAACAGGTGTAGATTGAGTGGAAAATTTAACAAATATCTTTGAATTTGAAAAAAGCTGGACAGGACTTAATCAGTCTTTCAAAGTGCCATTATGATTCATCGGGCGTCAAATACCAAACCATAAATTTGTAAAAGCTACTCCAATGCCTTAGCTGATCTGTACCTAGCAAGTGTTGCTCACCCAAGCCACAATCCCAAACGCTATTATCTTCAGTATTGTAAAAATAACCCCCTTCTCCTTCCCCGGTTGTAAAGAGAATATAATTTTTTGGGATATCCCAATACTCATGAGCCATGATTGCTCCATCAAAGCTGTCAGGTGAACATGGATCAACAAGTTCACTATAGCTACCAATTAGTGATCCTAAAAAATATTTGGTATAAAGCTCATAAAATTCACTGTCAGGCCTTACGCCCAAAGATAATAAAACATCATGGGTAAATTTTTGGTCATCTAAATTTTTCTTTATTATTTCAGGATGTTTCTGCTGAGATAATAACAACTCAACCTGCTCTTTTAAATTCATTTTTTATTTCCTTTTTAAGTTGTTGTAATTTGACTTCCCTGTATCGCTTTGGTCTTTTGCAAAATTAAATTGGAGGCATTTAAAACATAAGACATCACTATTTTTCGGGCGGCAAAGACTACTTGATACTTATAAGCTACGATTGTCGTTATATTTTATGTTTAATTTGATGAAATGACAGTTTTTCTATTTTCATTGTCAGAGTTATATGAATAAGTTAATATCTGTTAACTTATGGCAATTATTGTCATGATAAAAACATACAAAGGAGTAAAATCATGAACTTTTTGACCGCAGTCAGTCAGCAAATGACCCGCTTCACTGCCCTGATTATCGTCCTTGCCTCCATCATCGCCTTTATCGAACCTGCCACTTTTTCGTGGGTAAAAGGCGATACGCAAGTTGTCGTACTCGGCATCATCATGCTCGGTATGGGCATGACTTTGGGCAAAGAGGATTATCAAATTTTGGCGCAACGTCCGCTCGATATTTTCATCGGCGCCATCGCCCAATACACCATCATGCCCCTGCTCGCCATCGGTATTGCCAAGGCCTTCGACCTGTCGCCCGGATTGACGCTGGGTCTGGTTTTGGTCGGTACCTGCCCGGGTGGTGTTTCGTCCAATATTATGAGTTTTTTGGCTAAAGGCGATGTTGCCTTTTCGGTCGGCATGACCACTGTTTCCACCGTCCTCGCTCCTGTGATGACGCCGCTGTGGATGACTTATTTGGTCGGACAAACCGTCGAAATGGACGGCTGGGGCATGTTCAAATTTATGTTGCTCGTTACCCTGTTGCCTGTCGTTATCGGCTCTGCCGCCAATATCTTGTTGCATAAAAAACATTGGTTTGAAGACGTGCGCGCGATTATGCCTGCCGTTGCCGTTGTCGCGTTTGCCTGCATCGTCGGCGGTGTCGCAGCCGTTCACGGCCACCGTTTCGCCGAATCCGCTTTCGTTATGGTACTTGCCATTGCCGCTCACAACATCGGCGGCTATATTCTTGGCTATTACAGCGGCGCGCTGACCGGCATGAATACCGCCAAAAAACGCACCCTTGCCATCGAAGTCGGCGTACAAAACGCCGGACTTGCCACCGGTTTGAGCGCTAAATTCTTCCCCGGTAATGCCGAGTCTGCCGTTGCCGCCGCCGTTGCCTGCGTTTGGCACTCTGTATCGGGAACGGTTTTGGGCAACTTGTTTGCTTGGTGGGACAAGCGTAAGCAATAAGCTGTAAATATTGCCAGATAATAAAAGGCCGTCTGAAACATTTCAGACGGCCTTTTGATTGCCTTTTATCAATGTGCTTTATGCGTCGTGCTGTACACGATTTTGTCTGTTAAAGCCATGGCAAGGGCGGAAATCAGGAAGCAGATGTGGGTAATACATTGCCACATGATTTGTTTTTCCAATAGATTGTCGGCGTTGAGGAAGGTTTGCAGCAAATAGATGGAAGAGATGCTGATGATGGACATGGACAGTTTGACCTTCAAAACCGAGGCATTGACGTGGCTGAGCCATTCGGGTTGGTCGGGATGTTCGTCAACATGGAGGCGGGAAACTAAGGTCTCGTAGCCGCCGACAATGACCATGGTCAGCAGGTTGGCAATCATCACGATATCGATCAGATTCAACACGGCAATCATAACGGTATTGTCATCCATAATGCCGAAGTTGGAGATCAAGTACCACAGGGATTTGAGGAACTTACAGGCATAAATGACTTGGGCAATGATTAAGCCTATATAAATCGGCAGTTGCAGCCAGCGGCTGGCAAAAATGAAATGCGCGAAGATGCCCATTCAGTCGTGGGCTGTGCGTTTGGTCGGGGTGGGATGTTCCATATAATGGTTGTGTGTAGGAAAGATAAGGGGCGGCATTTTAATGGAAAAATTTTCAAGCTGCAATTTGAGTGGTTGAATTGAAAAAGAAAGGCCGTCTGAAAACAGAATATGGTTTCTTGTTTTCAGGCGGCCTTGTAGGTTGTCAGGACAGGCAAACGCGCGCAAAATCGCTTTGCTTTTTAGAGAAGGATATTATGTTTGCAGATTCGTTTTTTTATTATCTGTTGTTGGTCGGTTTTGCTGCCGGGCTAATGGATGCGGCGGTTGGCGGCGGCGGGCTGTTGCAGATTCCCGGATTGTTCAACCTATTACCAAACGCTACGCCTGTGGCCTCGGTGATGGGGGTCAATAAATTTGCTTCCTGCTGCGGCACGTTGACCGCGACGGGGCAATACCTGCGCCGAATCCCCGTGCCGTGGAAAATGCTGCTGCCTGCGGCAGCTTTGGCGTTTGCCGCTTCATATTTGGGCGCGAAAACGGTGGTGTATTTCCCCGTGCAATACATGAAACCGGCGATGCTGGTCATCATGATTGCCATGTGTCTGTACACTTTTTTGAAAAAAGACTTGGGGCAGACAGTGCGCACTGAAAAGCTGACACGCCGCGAAACCTTATGGGGCTTATTTTTCGGCGCGTTAATCGGATTTTACGACGGCGTGTTCGGGCCGGGAACGGGCAGCCTACTGGCTTTTGTGTTCGTCCGCTTTTACGGCTACGATTTTTTAGCGGCGAACGCCTCGGCAAAGGTTATCAATTCGACCACCAATCTTGCCGCGCTGGCGTTTTTTATCCCGCAAGGCCATGTCGTGTGGGCATGGGCGATACCGTTGGCGGTGGCAAATTTATGCGGCGGCGTGGTTGGTGCGCGCTTGGCGATACGCGGCGGAACCAAGTTGCTGCGTTACGGGTTTATGTTGCTGCTGTGTCTGACCATTGGAAAGTTTGCTTGGGATTTATTGGGTTGATATCGAATGAAAAAAAAGGCCGTCTGAATGTTTCAGACGGCCTTTGCGTTTTACAGCTTAACCGAATGTTCGCGAGTTTCATGGAACACGATATCCGGCCAGCGTTCTTGCGTCAGATTTAAGTTGACGCGGTTAGGCGCGAGGTAGGCGAGGTTGCCGCCTGCGTCGATGGCAAGATTGCCTGCATTGGCTTTTTCAAATTCCGCCAGCTTTTTCTTGTCTTCGCACGATACCCAGCGCGCCGACCAGATGGATGCGCCGTCAAACACGGCTTCTACGCCGTATTCGTTGGCCAGCCGCGAGGTAACGACTTCAAACTGCAACACGCCGACCGCACCCAAAATCAAATCTGCGCCGCTCATCGGTTTGAAAACCTGTACCGCGCCTTCTTCGCCAAGTTGTTGCAAACCTTTTTGCAGTTGTTTGATTTTCAGCGGGTTTTTGATGCGTACGCTGCGGAACAGTTCTGGTGCGAAGAAGGGGATGCCGGTGAACGCCAGTTGTTCGCCTTCGGAGAAGCTGTCGCCGATTTGGATGTTGCCGTGGTTCGGGATGCCGATGATGTCGCCGGCGTAGGCTTCTTCCACCAGCTCACGATCGTGCGACATGAAGGTCACCACGCTGGAGGCGGCGATTTCACGATTGATGCGCAGGTGTTTCATCTTCATGCCGCGCTCGAATTTACCGGAGCAGACGCGTAAGAAGGCGATGCGGTCGCGGTGTTTCGGATCCATATTGGCTTGGATTTTGAAGATAAATCCGGAGAATTTTGGCTCGTCAGGCTCGACCATGCGCACGGTTGCGTCGCGCGGTTTCGGCGAAGGCGCCCAGTCAATCAATGAATTGAGGATTTCCTGAATACCGAAGTTGTTAATCGCAGAGCCGAAGAACACGGGCGTGAGTTCGCCGGCGAGGAATTCGTCGAGATTAAACTCGTTGGAAGCGGCCTGCACCAATTCGATTTCGTCACGCAACTGTTGGATTTCCAACGGAAAGCGTTGTTCCAATTCAGGATTGTCGATGCCTTTGATGATGTCGAACTCGTGCGGCAGGCGTTCGCCGCCCGCTTCAAAGAGATAGATTTCATCGTTCAGGATATGGTACACGCCTTTGAAGTTTTTGCCCATGCCGATTGGCCAGGTGACGGGCGCGCAGCGGATTTGCAGGATGTTTTCCACTTCGTCCAGCAATTCCAGAGAATCGCGCACTTCGCGGTCGTATTTGTTCATGAACGTGACAATCGGCGTATTGCGCAGGCGGCAGACGTTCAAGAGTTTGATGGTTTGCGCTTCCACGCCTTTTGCCGCGTCGATAACCATCAAGGCGCTGTCGACGGCGGTCAACACGCGGTAGGTATCTTCGGAGAAGTCTTGGTGTCCCGGCGTGTCCAAGAGGTTGACGGTATGGTCTTTGTAGTCGAACTGCATCACGGACGACGCCACGGAAATGCCGCGCTGCTTCTCGATTTCCATCCAGTCGGAAGTGGCGAATTTGCCGGTTTTCTTGCCTTTTACCGTACCCGCGCTTTGAATCGCACCTGAAAACAGCAGCAGTTTTTCGGTCAGCGTGGTTTTACCCGCGTCAGGGTGGGAGATGATGGCAAACGTGCGGCGGCGGCGCACTTGGTCGAGGATTTCTTGGGACATGGTTTTCTTTGCAAAAAGGTTCAGGCCGCTTTTTCAGACGGCCTGAAGGATATGGGTGTTGGAAAACAGGCTAAAATAAGGGCGTGTGCAACACGCCCTGCAATGGATTGAAAGATGCGGAATTGTACAAAAAAATGCTTGATAATTCAATGTTTGCACCAAAACAAAGGCCGTCTGAAAAGTTTCAGACGGCCTGAGACCTTTGCAAAATTCCTT